>JAAYXM010000195.1 GCA_012515925.1 Clostridiales bacterium | reverse complement strand
TACCGATTTTTCTATAATACGGTATACTATAGTAAAATTTCCCGCGAATAGTTGGCGATATCCTTTTTTGCATAAACGCCGGTTTTCCTTAATGCCCCGCGATTGAGCATGCTTTCCGGGCTGAAAACAGCTTCTTCAAGCAAGGCGACCTAGCATTATTATGTACGCTTAGCAAGAGAAATGATAATTTAATTAATCACTCTAACTTACAAAAATATCGCTCCGCAGATTGCGCCGAGCAGGATATACCAAAGCGGGTGCTTTTTAAATACCCGATACAGAACGAATATCCCGATAAATATCAGCAGCGCGGGGAAATTCACGATATCAAAAATTCTGCTTGTTTCAAGGAACCTGTCCTTTGATATCACCGTAATGCTCAGCACGCTGTACGCGGCGGTTGCGATAAGGCCGCAAACCGCGGCGCGCACTCCGTACATCGCGTATCTGACGACCGGTTTTTCGTTATAGCGCGCGAAAAATCTCGCAATCAGAATTGTAATGATAAAGCAGGGCATGATGCAGCCCAATGTGGCTATGACCGCGCCGGGAATTCCCGCTCTCTCGTAACCGACGAACGTCGCCATGTTGACGCCTATGGGCCCGGGAGTGGACTCGCTTATCGCGATCATATTATAGAACATTTCCTGGCTTACCCAGCCGAGCGGGATAACCTTTTCCTGGATAATCGGAATCGCGACCAGCCCTCCGCCGATTGTAAACAGGCCAACCTGAAAGAAAACCCGGAACAGAGATAAAAGAGTCATTTCAGAACCTTGCCTCCCCTGACGAGAATACCCAAAAACAGCGATACGAGAATAAGCCAGATACTGCTTATACCGAATACCGCGACACAGACAAACGACGCGGTCGCGATAATAAAGCAAATCACGTCGGTAATTGTCTTTTTTCCTAAATCAAACACCGCGCTTATCAATATGACCGCGACGGTTATGTTGATTCCGCCGAGCGCCTTCATAACGACGGGTATTTCGGCGAAATTTCCGAAAAACGCGGCGATTGCGGAAATAACGATAAGCGAGGGCAGAACGACACCCGTGACCGCGAACAGAGCACCCATTAGCTTTTCGCGCTTATGGCTTATAAACACTGCCATGTTGACGGCTATAATGCCAGGCGTGGACTGGCTTACCGCAATAAAATTCAGCATTTCCTCGTCGCTGATCCACCCGCGCCTGTTGACGAATTCATGCCGCAATATCGGTATCATCGAGTACCCGCCGCCGAACGTAAACGCGCCCACGCGGAAAAAAATCATAAAAAGCTTTAAGCATTCCTTTAATCGCAACATCGCATTTCCCCACTGATGATAAAAAGTACGCAAATCATTATACATTAGTATTATGAAAAACAAAAGTCCGCAGAACAAAGTTTCCCCTCGCCTTTTGGCGAGGGGGGTGTTTATCGTTGAAATTCTTCGATTGATTTTACAATGCTGTGTGTAATCGGCTTCCATTGTATTCTTCTGAACAGTGCCACGACTGAAATCGGCACGTATGTAAAGATGAATACGGGAAACGAAAAAACATACAGTATCTTCTTATAGGGCTTCGCGTTTATCTCGTGCCACTCGGTGACGGTGGTGATAAGCCCGAAGAAAAACAGCACGATATAGAAATTGATAATCGAAGTGATTATCGCGCTGATTGTATGGACAACAAGATGGGGCAGAATATCGACGTTCAAGAAGCCAATCACGAGAAATACCGTGTTGATGAACACGCCGAGCAGCGTTATAAACATCGCGGGCGTAACCGTCATAAATATATCATAGCATGAAAAGCTCCTGCGCTTAAGCATTGTTTTAAACAGCTTCATCCCGTATTTCATAAACACCTGATAAAAGCCCTTGGCCCAGCGCAGACGCTGGTTCCATGACTGTTCGAAAAAATACGGCTGTTCGTCATACAGCTTCGCGTTCGGGCAGTAGCCGATGACCTCGCCTTTGATGACATTGTCAATCGAAAACTCGATGTCCTCGGTAAGAAGGTAATAATTCCAGCCCGAGTTGCGCTCGATTATATCGCTGTGAACAAGAAAGCCGGTCCCCGAAATCATACAGCTTGTCCCCAGAATCATGCGCGCGTTGTTTAAGTATTTCGCCTCGCGCAAAAACCAAAGGGATGAGCCTGCGGATATCCAGTTAGTATCATAGTTTTTCGAATTCCGGTAGCTTGTAACGACACGGTAACCCGCGGCAAAAACCTTGTTCATCTCGGAAATGAAATTCTCGTCAAGCAGGTTGTCCGCGTCGAACACGAAATAACCGTCGTAATGCTTTATTCCGTGCGTTTCGCGTATCCCGGAAAACGCGTAGTTTAACGCGTAGCCCTTGCCTATCAATTCATCGTCAAAACGGCGGAAAACGCGAGCGCCGGCGCGTTCGGCAACGTCCGCGGTATCGTCCGTACAGTTATCCGCTATAACATAAATATCAACCAGTTCAGAGGGGTAATTCTGCTTTTTAATGCTCTCTATCAGCTTTCCGATAACCGGGCTTTCGTTGCGCGCCGCAATCAGAACTGCGTATTTATGGAGCTTCCCCGCGGGAAACTCACGGCTTTTGAACACAAGCGAAACAAGCGTATAAAAAATCTGGTACAAATAAAAAACCGAGAATAAAACAAAAATCAGCATATTAATGCTTTTTACAAACGAATACAAGCTT
Source organism: Clostridiales bacterium (assembly GCA_012515925.1). GTDB lineage: Bacteria > Bacillota > Clostridia > Oscillospirales > JAAYXM01 > JAAYXM01. Next base: position 4,105 of record JAAYXM010000195.1, on the reverse strand, counting down.
ATTCCTCCCTAAATCGACAGGCGGCGGCTTAATCTTTTTCCCTTATCCCGGGGAGCAAAACGGATATTTCTTCGTCTTGCGCCAATGCCGACAGGTAATTAGAAAGATATAACAGCAACATATATTATATCACTTATTTGTAAAAAAACAATTAAAAAAATTGCCAAATTTTGCATAGTTTTCGCGTAGCCCGGCATATTTAACATACTGTGTCGGCTTTCCCGTAAGCGCGGGAGGTCTGATTCATAAAGCCCTCAAAAACCGCATAATATTCAATTAAGATTGAATCAAAGGGCGTGAACAGAATATGCCGAACAAACAAGGCAAAGAGGGGATAATGGAAAAAACCGCGAGCCTGCTTGATTTGCCGGCTGACGCGTTTGCCGGTCTTACCCATATCGAGATAATCGGGTCCAAAGAGCTTCTCATAGAAAACCATAAGGGTATTCTTGAATACAACGACAACGAGGTTAAGTTAAACGGCGGAAAAACCGTGATTCGTATAACGGGTATGCGCCTGACGGTCGCCTCGATGAACGAAAACGAGCTTAGGATGGTCGGGCAGATAGAAAGCGTCAGCTTCATAGGCTTGTAATTATAACGGGAGGAGAATTCCTTGCTTGGTATACTGAATTTTTTCCGCGGCAGCGTGCGCGTCGAGGTTCGCGGCGCGTACCCCGAGCGGTTTTTAAACATTTGCGCCGTAAACCGTATAGGCTTCTGGAAAATGGCGCGCGTCGCGCCCGATATATTACATATAACCGTTACCGTTTCGGATTTTAAGAGGCTTCGCGGATACGCGAAAAAAACCGGGTGCGGCCTGCATATACTGAACAAACGCGGTATCCGGTTTTTTACCAACAGGTTCAGAAAGCGCGCGGCGCTTATCGCCGGCCTTATGGTATTCTCGGTCGCGGCATGGATACTGACAAGCTTTATCTGGGTAATCGACATTAACGGCTTTGTTAACCTCGATATTGCCGGGCTGCGAGAACACCTTAGGGAAAACGGCGTGTATATCGGCGCGTATTCCCCCGGTATAAAGCTTGACGAGTTGAAAAACGATATACTTATCAAGATGCCCGAGCTTTCGTTTATAACAGTCAACATAAGAGGCGGCCACGCGGGTGTGGAGGTGCGAAAGCGGGAAATCCCGCCCGAAATTCAGTCGAAGGACCCGTGCGACATCGTTGCGCGGCGCGCCGGGATTATAGCCTCGATCGTGGTTAAATCCGGTACGCCCGCGGTAAAGCCCGGCGATACGGTGCATGCGGGTCAGCTGCTCGCGGGCGGCTATATGACCGGCCGTTCGGGGACCACGATAACAACCCGCGCGGACGCGGACGTTACCGCGCGCACATGGTATACAATCTCGTCGAAAATGCCGCTTGACACGCTTGTCAAGACATATACAGGCGAAAAAACAAGCAGGCACACGCTGATAATCGGCGGGCGCAGAATAAAATTATTCCTAAACAGTGGAATTTCTTATAAAGAATATGATAAAATAGTAAAAAACAACCGGTTAACCCTGTCGGAGAGTATAATACTTCCGGTTTCGCTCGAAACCGAAACGTTCTTTGAATATACGCTTTCCGGGTACGGGATACCCGAGGAAACCGCGCTGGAGTATATCAAAAGCTCGTTGCCCCGGTATCTTCCCGCCGCGGAAAACCGGAAAATCGCCGATGAAAAATACTATGCCTTTGTCGAAAACGGCGCGGCCTGCGTGACACTGACCGCGGAGTGTCTTGAGGATATCGGCATAAAGCAATTAATTACCGAAAGGCAGTGAAAAACAACAGGATGGTTGAACAGACAATCAGCGTCGACCGGCTCGAGCATATAATAAACGTATTCGGCTCGTTTGACGAAAATATCGACATTCTGGAACGCGAGCTTTCCGTCCGCGTAATCAACCGCGATACCGAGCTCAAGGTGACGGGCGAAATAGAAAAGGTCGCGTTCGCGGTTCGCGTAATCGAGGCGCTGCTGTCGCTCTCCGCGCGCGGCGAGCCGATTAACGAACAGAACATCAGGTATATAATCGGTCTTGTGGAGGATGACAGGGAGTCACAGATTTCCGAACTTGCCAAGGATGTTATCTGCATAACCGCGAAGGGCAAGCCTATTAAACCAAAGACGATAGGTCAGAAAGAATATATAAAGGCAATTAAGGAAAACACGGTAACACTGGGTATCGGCCCCGCGGGCACGGGCAAGACCTACCTTGCGGTCGCGTGCGCCGTCGCGGCGTTTCGCGAGAAAAACGTTAACCGGATAATACTGACCCGCCCCGCAATCGAGGCGGGCGAGAAGCTTGGGTTTTTGCCCGGTGATTTGCAGAGCAAGGTAGACCCATACCTTAGGCCGTTATATGACGCGCTCTTTGACATGCTCGGCGCGGAAACCTATCAGAAGTATCTTGAGCGCGGATATATAGAGGTCGCGCCGCTCGCGTATATGCGCGGCAGGACGCTTGACGACTCGTTTATAATACTCGACGAAGCGCAGAACACAACGCCCGAGCAGATGAAAATGTTCCTTACCCGGTTGGGCTTCGGCTCCAAAGCCGTTATTACCGGCGATATTACACAGATTGACCTGCCCGACGGCAAATACTCGGGCTTAAAGGACGCGATGCGCGTGCTCAGAAACGTCGAGGATATATCCCAGTGCATGCTGACGCAGCGCGATGTGGTGCGTCATGTGCTGGTGCAGCGGATTATTGACGCGTACGAGAAATCCGACATCGAAAAAAAGACAAAAAAGAAAAAATAAGGCGGTTGGCATGATAAATCACGTTATTGAGGTAGTTTCCGAATTGGATATCGATATAAGCGAATTTGAGCTTCTGATAAAGGAGTGCGTCAATAAAACGCTTGTTTTCGAGGATATTCGTTTCCCGTGCGAGGTTTGCGTTCTGCTTACGGACAACGCGGGAATACGCGAATTAAACCTGACTTACCGCAAGCTGGACAAGCCCACCGACGTTTTGTCCTTCCCCATGCTCGAGCCCGACCCGGACTTGGGTCTAATCCCGCCCGGGCAGGATATAGACGCGGTTACCGGGCATGTCATGCTCGGCGATATTGTCATATCCGCGGAAAAAGCGGCCGGACAGGCCGAAGAATTAGGCCACAGCTTAAAACGCGAGCTCGCGTTTCTCTCTGTGCATGCCGCGTTGCATCTCACCGGGTATGACCACGAACGCGGCGGAGACGAGGAAAGCCGCTTTTTTTCGCGCCAGAAGGAGATATTGAATACGATCGGAATATAGAATAAATCGGAGGCGTCTATGCAACGGGAATTTCGAAAACTCGCGGCCAGCTTTCGCGCGGCTTTTAACGGGCTTGCGCGCGCAACAAAAAATGAGCGCAATTTTAGGATACACATCTGCGCGGTATTCTACGTGCTGTTTTTCGCCATAATCGGGAAAATCGAATACGTGCATTATCCCGTAATCTTTATGTGTTTCGGAACCGTCATGGCCGTAGAGCTTATTAACAGCGTAACCGAGCTTTTATGCGACGTTGTTTCCGACAGGTTTGACATGCTGCTCAAAGCCGTTAAGGACATGGCGGCGGGCGCCGTGCTTATAGCGGCCGTCGGCTCGGGCGCGGCCGGCCTTTTTATTTTCGCGCGCTTTGATATTATCCGGAATGTAATGATATCGCTTTCGGAAAACCATTATCACGCGCTTTTACTTATACTGTCAATTCCTGTTTCCGTATTGTATATAGCCGGCAGAAAAAAAGGCTGAGAACCGTGAGCGGCTTACCCTGTTAACTGCCGTTTCCGGCATATCCGTACATAAACTGACAAGTTTTATCAAATCCGGCTAAAAAAACAACAAACTTTATTAAATGTCGCATTTTGGGTTTACACAACTACGTATTCATGTTACAATAAAGGTTGCGAAAAAATCGGCTTTTATCTTGGATTTATCTCTCCTTGATGTAAGCTTGTATAAAAAAAGGAGGAAATATCAACCATGGCAAGAAAAATCAAAACCATGGACGGGAACACCGCCGCGGCGCATGTTTCCTACGCGTTTACGGACGTTGCAGCAATTTACCCCATAACCCCCTCGTCCGTCATGGCG
>JAAYXM010000194.1 GCA_012515925.1 Clostridiales bacterium | reverse complement strand
TCGTCCAGTGAAAACGAGGTTATCGACATAATCATGAACATCATGATTATTATGCCGAATATGCCGCTTTCCGTACTGCCGCCGCCTGACAGCAGCACCGCGGATAGAATAAAGACAATGCCGACGGGGATTTTATAATAATTTCTTAATATGCAGAAATCTTTTAACAGCAATCCTTTCATAATAACACTCCCGAACCTCTACATCTCACGCGTTTTATAAAACAGCATAATTTCCTCGAGGCTCGCGCAGGCAGCGGACACATCCGGAATATCCGCCTTGAATTCCTCATAATCCTTAACAAGAGCCTGGCTGCCGAAGCTGATTTTACGCATACCGACAATATACTCCCCGGGTATTTTCCCGATATCTTCAATATCCGCGCTGACAATGCGGTATCTGTCGTTTAAGAAATCGCGTCTTTCGGAAAACACAACCTTACCGTTATGAATGTAGGTAATATAATCCGCAATGCGCTCCAAATCGCTCGTAATATGCGTTGACAGCAATACCCCGCGCGATTCCTCCTGAATAAACTCGCAAAGTATGTCGAGAATCTGATTTCGCACAATCGGGTCAAGACCGCTTGTTGCCTCGTCTAAAATCAGAAGCCTCGGGTTGTGCGACAGGGCCGCCGCAATGGAGAGCTTCATCTTCATACCCCGCGAATACTCCTTGATTCTCTTGCGGCGCGGCAGCTCGAGCCTGTCGAGATATTCGCCGAAGACCCGGCCGTCGAAGCTCTTATAGATATTTCCGATAATCCGCGCAACGTCGTTTGCCGTAAGCGTAAGGTGGAAAAAGCTCTCGTCTAATACCACGCCGAGCTGCTCCTTGATTTCCCGTTCGTCCTCTATGGCGTCAAGCCCGAAAACCTTTATTTCGCCGGAGCTCCTTCGAATCTGGTTTAATATGAGCTTTATTGTCGTGGTCTTGCCCGCGCCGTTTTCACCGATTAAACCCATTATGCTTCCCTCGGGAAGCTCGAAGCTCACGCCGTCCAAATGAAAATCGTTATAGCTTTTCGAAACACCGCGCAGTGACAGTATCGCGCTCATTGCATAGCCTCCTTGTTTTTCAATTGCATATCGAGTATATCATGCAGCTCCTTCTTGCTCATACCGCAGGACGCCGCTTCCTTCGCAGCCGCGTTTAAGTGGTTTATAACACTTTTTCGCTTCTCCTCGGTTATCCTCTTAAAGCTCAGCTTTGCCACAAACGAGCCCTTTCCGGCAACCGTTTCGATAAAACCGTCACGCTCCAGGTCCTCGTATACGCGTTTTGTCGTAATAACGCTGATTCTAAGCTCCTTCGCCAGCAGGCGCATTGACGGCAAAGCATCTCCCGCTTTAAGGCCGCCCGAAAAAATCTCTCTTTTAATCTGAGCGGTTATTTGCTCGTAAAGCGGTCTTTTATCGGAGTTGCTTAAGATTATTCTCATGCAATCACCAACTGTATATATAGTATATACACAGTATAACAGTGCTTTTGTTGTTTGTCAATGATTATTTTTAAATATTTTTAATCCGTCGTTAAAAACGGATTTCTATTTGAATAGAGTTTTTATCTATGCTATACTGATATCTATCATACCGAGCGCCAACCGCTGTTTCCTACCCGCGCAGCCCACGTCCACTAACTGCCAACTACTATTTTCTAACAACTAAAGGAGTACATATATGGAGTTTATTGAGCTTTTGAAATCCGTTGTAATCGGAATAGTCCAGGGCATTACCGAATGGCTGCCGGTAAGCAGCACGGGGCATATGATTTTGCTTGACGAGTTTATCAGGCTTAACGTCACGGATGAGTTTATGGAGATGTTTCGCGTCGTAATC
>JAAYXM010000193.1 GCA_012515925.1 Clostridiales bacterium | reverse complement strand
TTCAATACTGTGTCGAGGGAAGGGGCACTTTTGTATTAGACGGCAAATCATACCACATACATAAGAATCAGTGCTTTGTCATATTTCCCGGAAGTATCCAGATGCAGAAAAGCAGTTATGATGACCCGTGGGCAAAGACCTGGATTTGTATTTACGGCAAAAAGGTTTCGGCTTGTCTGCGGGAATTGGGGGTTACGAAAAAAAGCCCGGTCTTTCAATGGGAAGACGAGCCGGAGATATTGGAGCATATGTACCATGCAATTGACGAGGTAAGCGAAAAAAAGCGAACCTCTATATATGACCGGATTTCCCTCGCGGCAAGGTTTTTTTCGCTGCTTGAAAAAGTACAGGGCAAATATAAAACCGAGCATGATATCAATCCGGATAAATATGTAAATGACGCGATTAGTATGATTGAAAACAGATATAACCTTCATTTATCGGTTTCGGATATAGTAAAGGAATTGAATTTAAACCGCTCGTATTTCACAACCCTGTTTAAAAAGCACACGGGTCTTACGCCTCTGGAGTATATCCATAGATACACGGTTCATAAGGCCTGTGATTATTTTGCCAATCCTAACGCAAAGGTCTCGATTGTCGCGGACTCCCTGGGATTTGAACATCACGTATTCACGCGCCTTTTCAAAAGACACATGGGCATAACTCCGGAAAAATACAAACAAGAGCTGCTTAAAAAGGCAAGTCAGGGCTTTGATGATTTTACGGAATAAAAATCGGTCGGGGCAGTCCCGACCGGTTATATTATCCGAAAGCGATATCCAGTATCATCATTAAGACAAAACCGAGCGCGACGCCGATTGTGCCGATATTCGTGTGTTCACCGGCCTGCGCTTCGGGGATTAACTCCTCAACCACGACATAAATCATCGCGCCCGCCGCAAACGAAAGTATAATCGGCAATATCGATATCACCTGCGCGGTCAGTAAAAGCGTTATAACCGCGCCTATGGGTTCGACTATTCCGGACAGCAAGCCGTATGAAAACGCCTTGCTCTTTGACAGGCCGCTTTCCCTTAGCGGTACGGAGATTATCGCGCCCTCGGGAACGTTCTGCAGCGCGATACCCGCGGAGAGCGCGGCCGCGCCCGCAAGCGAAATACCTATATTACCCGCCTGCATTCCCGCAAGGATTACGCCCACCGCCATTCCCTCGGGGATGTTGTGGAGCGCCACCGCAAGAATAAGCATGGTTGAGCGCTTAAGTCCGGACGGTTTGCCCTCGGGTATGTCCGTATCTATATGAAGGTGCGGGATTAAGCTGTCAAGCACTAACAGAAAGCCTATCCCCAATAAAAAGCCGGCCGCCGCGGGAAGCCAGGATATTTTCCCCTGCTCCGCCGCGGTTTCCACCGCGGGAATCAACAGCGACCATACCGACGCCGCAATCATTACGCCCGCCGCGAATCCGTACAGGATTTTCTCAAGCCGCGGGCTCATTTGTTTTTTAAGAAAATACACCGCCGCCGCGCCAAGGGATGTGCCGGCAAGCGGCAGTATCAGAATTATAAGGAATTTTAAGCTGTCACTCATATCGCGGTCTTTCCTTTCCCCTGTTTGATTCTGATAATAGCATATTTTCGCGGAGTGTTCAACCGTTCTCAACGTCTGATGACGTTCCGAACAGGCTACAATTGCTCTAAGTTGTTATTGCTAATCGGAGCGCGGGAATATATAATAGATATATACATACTAAATGGAGAGAATTATTTATGAAAATAAGAGAAATAAGCGAAATACTGGGCGCTGAGGTCCTCTGCTGCCACGAGCTGCTCGACACCGACGTGCATTCCGCGTGCGGCTGCGACCTTATGAGCGACGTCCTCGCCTTCGTCAAGGACCAGTCCGTCCTGCTTACCGGGCTTGTAAACCTTCAGTCTATCCGGACGGCGGACATGATGGACATGAAATGCATCGTATTCGTGCGCGGGAAAAAGCCCGACGACGCGATGCTGAATCTTGCCGTCGAGCGCGGGATAGTGCTTTTGAGCTCGCCGCTTCGTATGTACATAGCCTGCGGCCGTCTTTACAGCGCGGGGCTTGCCGGAATGAGTGAAGAATAGACCATGACCGAACAGCTTGTTTTAAACTACAGCATAGCCGGCGACGATTTCACGAAAGCCGGGGAGGCCGCCGCCGACTTTAAGACGGTACTTAAAAAAACCGGCGTTCCGCCGGATATCATCCGCCGCGCCGCAATCTGCATGTACGAGGGCGAGATTAACATGGTTATACATGCCGACGGCGGAGACGCGGAGATAATTATCGGCGCCGACAAAATCGAGATTATCCTGGCGGACAGAGGCCCCGGAATCCCCGACATCGAGCTTGCGATGCAGGAGGGGTATACGACCGCGCCCGAAAATATCCGGAGCCTTGGCTTCGGCGCGGGCATGGGGCTTCCGAACATGAAAAGATATTCCGACGGCTTTGATATCAAAAGCGCGCCGGGCGTCGGGACCACGGTTAAAATGACTATCATGCTCCCCAAAAACAGAGAGTAGGAAAGGGGATTAAAATGGAAATCCTGCATTCCGTTACTTTGGATGTTGAAAAATGCAAGGGCTGCACAACCTGTATTAAGCATTGCCCTACGGAGGCAATACGCGTGCGCCGCGGCAAGGCGCAGATTCTGTCCCAGCGCTGTATCGACTGCGGCCAATGCGTCAGGGTTTGCCCGCATCATGCCAAAAAGGTTGTCTGCGACCCGTTCGATATGTTAAAAGACTTCGAGTATAAGATTGCGCTGCCCGCCCCGTCGTTTTACGGACAGTTTAAGAATATTAACGACGTAAATATAATTCTGGGCGGCCTTTTGAAAATCGGGTTTGACTCGGTATTCGAGGTGTCAAAGGCGGCCGAGATGCTGTCCGACCTTACGCGCAAAACAATAAAGGAGCCGAAGGATATGCGCCGTCCCGTCATTTCCTCGGCATGCCCCGCCGCGGTGCGGCTTATCCGCATGCGCTACCCGAATTTAGTGGAAAACGTCATGCCGCAGATTGCGCCGGTCGAGCTCGCGGCGATTCTTTCACGCAAACAGGCGGCAGCCGAAACCGGACTTTCGCCGGATAAAATCGGCGTGTTTTTCATCACGCCGTGCCCCGCGAAGGTCACCGGCGCGAGATACCCGATAGGCGGTATGCCGCGCGTTATTGACGGTGCGTTTTCGATGACCGCGATATATAAGAAAATAGTCGGCGTGATAAACGAAACGGAGGAGCCCGAAGCTCTTTCCTCGTCCGGAATTATGGGAATCGGCTGGGCTGTTACCGGCGGCGAGAGCGCAGCGCTTTTAAACGATACGCACCTCGCGGTTGACGGTATTGAAAACATAAAAAAGGTGCTTGAGGATATCGAGGACGGGCGGCTCCCCGAAATCGAGTTTGTCGAGTTAAACGCGTGCACGCAGGGCTGCGTTGGCGGGTGTCTCACCGTTGAAAACCCGTACATCGCGAAGACGCGCATCAAGCGGCTGATGAAGTATCTGCCCGTGTCCCGCAATAAATTCGAGTCCGGCGTCGGGAATAAAAACCTTGTTACCTGGGATAACCAGCTTAAGTATTCTCCGGTCTGGAGATTAGGCGAGGATACGACGGACGCGCTTGAAAAACTGAACAAAATCAACGAGCTGTACGAAAGTCTGCCCGGGCTGGACTGCGCGTCCTGCGGCGCGCCGTCCTGCAAGGCGTTTGCCGAGGATATCGTTTTGGGTATCGCTTCCGAGGAGGATTGTATTTTCCGTATGCGCGAGCGCATGCAGTATCTTTCGGGCATGGGGGACGCGGATTCATATCTGCCGCCGCCGTTTAGAAAATCCGGGGAGGCTCAGAAATGAACGTTAAGCAACTCGCCGAAGCGTTGAAGCTTAAGACGTATAACGCGGGGGCGCAGGACAGGGAGGTAGCCGGGTGCTATATCGGCGACCTGTTGTCGCGAGTTATGTCCCGGGCTGACCGCGGGGATTTATGGATAACGATTATGCCGAATATAAACGTCGCGGCGGTAGCGGTTCTCTCGGAGGTTTCCTGCGTGGTTCTGGCGGAGGATGTAACGCCCGACGCGGAACTTCTGGAAAAATGCGTAAAGGAAAACGTCGCCCTGTACGGCAGCGTGCTTTCCGCGTATGCTCTCGCATGTGAAATAAATAAGGTTATATAGTTTAACTCTCCCCCAAAAAGGGAGAGTTAATCCGCATATAAAATTCAAGGTTTTTAGATGTAATTCTTCTCTCTCCCAAAGGGGGAGAGAAGAATTTAAATAAAATACATAAGTTTTATTGAGCAAAAGGGGTGACGGCAGATGAAATGTTATTACGATTTTCATATTCATTCGTGCCTGTCGCCCTGCGCGGATGACGATATGACGCCGGAAAACATCGTTGGCATGGCATATCTCGCGGGGCTTGACGCAATCGCGGTATGTGACCATAACACATGCGAAAACTGCGCCGCCGCGATATCCGCCGGACAAAAACGCGGTATTTGCGTTCTTCCCGGAATGGAGCTTATGACCTCCGAGGAAATACATGTTTTGTTTCTGTTCTCAAAGCTTGACGGCGCACTCGAGTTTTCAGACTATGTTTACTCGAAGCTTCCGAAGCTGGAAAACAAACCGGATATTTTCGGAAACCAGCTTGTTTACGGCGATGGGGACGTGCTTCTGAGAAGCGAGCCACGGCTGCTTTCCGCCGCGACGGAAATCGGGATTTACGAAACAGCCCGTCTCGCGAAGTTCTATAACGGCGTCGCCGTACCCGCGCATATTAACCGCGGGGCGTTTTCGATTCTCTCTAATCTCGGTATGTATGATACGGATATGGGCTTTAAAAGCATTGAAATAAGCCGCGGCACGTCAGTTGAAAAGCTTATTTGCGAGCACCCGGAGCTTGACGGCCTGCGCTTTATCCAAAACTCCGACGCCCATTCGCTAAACAACGTTCCCGACGCGGAGCTTTATTTAAATCTTAATTCCTGCACCCCGTCGGAGATAACAGCCCTTTTATCAGTGGAATAATCTGTGTTTTACTCCCCCAACGGCGGAGGGAAAACTTCTTCCTCTCCTATGAGCGTTTTACGCGCCTTTATCATAGTATAGGTTGGGGCGAGGAGGGGTTATTTCCATATGAACATAAACGGTACCGGACTGCCTGTCCCGGAGGGTTCGGACTTCGCGATTTTTTACTGCAACGGTGATACCGCTATATCCGAATGCGGCTGCGTCAGGTTTGACAATACCGTCATGTCAAACCCGCCGCCGGAGTGGGTTAGGCTTAAAGACGGGCATTCGATAATACTTACGGATCCCGGCTTTTACTGCGTGTTTTTTTGCGTCATGCCAAGCAATCCCGACGTCACGGCCGCGCTGCTTTTAAACCGGCGCGTGGTCACGGGTACCGAGGAGCGCTCAACCAAAGGCGCGGGGCCCCTCTGCGGCAGCGCGGTAATATCTATTAACGCCGACACCGGCTGCAAGCTTGAGCTTGCGGTAATCGAACCGGCGCAGATTGCGGATTTGCGAGTGTCCTCCGGAATTATCATGATTTCAAGATTTACTCCGTAAATTTTATGGAAAAATATCTACCCCTCCATACCTTTTTATAGTATAATTATAGGGTATTCACAGAAAGAAAAAGGATGTGCTGCTATTGAAGCCCGCAACAAGAATTTTAGCGTTTATTCTGATGTTATGTATTGTCATGCCGCCCCTTTCGGGCTGCAAAAACCGCGGAAATACGCCGGACAATCCGGGAGAAAGCGGCGTTGAGGAGCAGGAGAACAACCAAGTAGAAGAGGAAAAGAAACCCGAGGCGATAAGCCGGCTTACCGGACTTCCGATTGACAAGGAGTTAGCAAACCGCAGGCCTGTAGCCATTATGATAAACAACTTAAAAAAAGCCCTGCCCCAATACGGTATCGCAAACGCCGGCATCATATTCGAAGCGCTCGCGGAGGGCGGGATAACAAGGCTGCTCGCGGTTTTTGAGGATTTTGAGAAAATCGAGAAAATCGGGACAATCAGAAGCGCGCGCCCGTACTATCTGGATCTGGCGCAGGGGATTGACGCGATTTACATACATTTAGGCGGAAGCCCCGCGGCTTACAGTGAAATCAGCAAACGGAAAATGGACAGCTTCGATTATATTTCCGGGGCTAACAGCGGAATGTACTGGCGCGATAAGGAAAGAATCCGTCAAAACGGCTATGAGCACAGCGCATTTACCTCAGGCGATAGGATTATGAAACGTATACGGGATGTAAAAATGCGCACGGAAGTATCCGATTCGTATAAGAATATTTTCAGCTTCGGCGACAGCGTAAACGCGGAAGGTCGCGTGGCATCTCAGATTACCGTGCCTTTCTCGAGCTACAAGACGGGGTTTTACAAATACGACAAGGATACCGAAGTTTATTTAATCAGCCAGTACGGCACGGCGCATATGGACGCGCGCATCGGAATGCAGCTCGCGTTTAAGAATGTATTCATTTTGTATATAAACTCATATGTACTGAAGGGCGACAAGGAAGGCCGGCTCGGCATGGATATTGTCGGCTCGGGCAACGGCGTTTACCTGACACGGGGCATGGCGTACGATATCAAGTGGAAAAAGAGCGCGCACGACGCGCCGTTTAAGCTTGAAACGCCCGACGGAAACGCGCTGACGATACTGCCGGGGGATTCGTATATCGCGATAGTGCCGCCCTCCGCCGCGGTGAAAATCGAAGCGCCCGAATCGGAAGAATAGATTTACAGGTACAAATTAAAAAACGCCGTATAAACCGGATAACCCGCGGTTTATACGGCGTTTTTTTGAAAAACAGGCGCAAAAAAAGAATAAGCGCATATAATGAGCATGGAGCGCCATAGCCGCATTTCGATTTCATGGGGGGATTATCTCAATGAACTGCTTATACAACACGCGCATGATACCGCTGCCGTCCGACTGCTATTGCAGGTACCTGTGCGGCGCGTTCGACGGAAATAACTATTATTTCTGTATCGGCACGGATTGTGACGGCCGGGTGGATATATACGGCAACACGCTGGAATTTATCCGTTCGGTCACAACCTGCCGTGTGTACTGCGCCCTGACGTTCGACCCCGTGGCTTGCTGTTTCTGGGCGGCCGCGTGCAACATGCCCGCAAGGCTTTATAAGCTTGATTTATCCTTGCGCGAGATTGACAGTATTACCGTAATCCGTCCGGACACGTTTTGCGTAAGCTGCGGCAGCATCAGCGGGGTTTCGTATAATTGCGGCAACGATACGCTGATCGTGGCTTTTTATGACGCCGTCTGGGAAATCAACAAGAACGGCAGCTTCGTCGCAAGAATTATCGGTTACACGCCGGATTTCGTATACACCGACGTTTTGAGCGTCTATCCGTATACTATTATTACGATGATAAACGTAAACTCGCAGATTATCATAGTGCTTGACGGGAACAACATTCAGGTTGAGGAGGATATTATCCCGACGGATTTTCAGATAGAGAATATTATCTTTAATCCGTGCGCCGCCGCAAATCCGGGCAGGTTTTACGCGCTTGTTTCGAGGTATCGCGAGTATTCGCAGCTTCTGCGCCTGCGGTTTTTCCCGGAGCTTGTCCCGGCGGAGTGCAATTTCGCTGTCTGCAATACCGTTCCGGCCGTGGGGCTTCCGGCTGCCGAAGCTCCCGCGAAAAGCCCGCGGGGCGCGGCAAAGGCAGTTGAAGCAAAGGAGCCCGAACAAAAAGCGTTGGTAGCTTCTAATAACACGGGGGAAATTAAGGCTCTGGACACCGCGAAGGCAGCGGACGTCATACTTCCGGCGGTCAGGGAAGCGCCCGGAGATAAGCCGGAAACGGATGCATATTCAAAATGCGACATACTGCTTGAAGTGCTTACCGAAATGGAAGCCGTGCTCACGGATATTCTTACAGCGGAGGGCGAAAAACTGCGCCGCGTAATAAACGAAAACGCAAATGCCGCCGAGCTTGCGGCGGCAAATAAGTCGATTGACAGTATAGTCGTAAATATAGCTAATCTCGAGGAATCCCTGTGCGGCGCGCTAAACAGCATAACAAAGCTGTACGAGTTGGAAAAACTATAGCTCCCGCGCGGCCTTCATGGTTAAATACGCGTTGATGAACCCGTCAATGTCGCCGTCCATAACCGCGTTTATATTGCCGTTTTCATGTCCCGTCCGGTGGTCCTTGGCTAACGTATACGGCATAAACACGTAAGAGCGAATCTGGCTGCCCCACTCGATAAACTTCTGCTCGCCCTTTATATCCTCGATTTTCTCAAGGTTTTCGCGCTCCTTAATCTCGAGCAGCTTGGACTTTAGCATCCTGAGCGCGACCTCACGGTTCTGGTGCTGGCTGCGCTCGTTCTGGCACGCGACCACAATCCCGGTGGGTATGTGCGTAATCCTGACGGCGGATTCGGTTTTATTGACATGCTGTCCCCCCGCGCCGCTCGAACGGTACGTATCGACGCGAAGGTCGTCATCCCGGATTTCTATTTCGATATCGTCGGTTATTTCCGGCATAACCTCGATTGCCGCGAACGACGTGTGCCGCCGGCCGGACGCGTCGAACGGAGAAATGCGGACAAGCCGGTGCACGCCGGCTTCGCTTTTCAAATATCCGAACGCGTTTTCACCTTCAATCAGTATGCTCGCGGATTTCAGTCCCGCCTCGTCGCCGTCAAGATAATCCAATATCTTGTACGTAAAGCCGTGGCGCTCGGCCCAGCGCGTATACATACGGTAAAGCATTTCGGCCCAGTCCTGCGCCTCGGTTCCGCCCGCGCCCGCGTGAAAGCTCAGTATCGCGTTGTTGCCGTCGTACTCGCCCGTCAGAAGCGTAGACAGGCGGGCTTTTTCTATCTCGTCTTCAATCTTCGTAATTAAATCAAGGATTTCACCCGCAAGCTCCGGCTCCTGCTCCTCCTCGGCCATCTCGTACAGGGTTCTCGCGTCGTCAAGCAGGCGTTCGATACTCCCGTATTCTTCAAGCTTTGATTTAAGCTTTTTTATCTGTTTTAAAACCTTCTGCGAATTCTCCAGATCCGACCAGAACCCGTCCGACTCGGTTTCCTTTTCAAGCTTAGCGAGCTCGGCTCCGCAGGCTTTTATATTAAGCGCAGAATACAGCTGTTTAAGCGGTTCATCAAGCGCGTTCAAACTGATCTTTAATTCGTCAAGCTCTAACAATATACAATGCCTCCCGTAATGAAAATCCTAACGAATATTATAACTTATAAACGTTCCCCTGTAAACCGAAAATAAATTGCCGCATACCCCCCTCCTTAAAAAGAATGGGAATATACAAAAACTATCAATTAGTACGGGTATGCGGAAAATATAAAATTCCCGTTGACGAAAGGCGCTTTTCATATTATAATATAAAAGCTTGCTGTATAAAGCATTTCGGGCCGATATTAGCTGAAGTAGCTCAGTCGGTAGAGCACATCACTCGTAATGATGAGGTCATGGGTTCGATTCCCATCTTCAGCTCCAATGCAGGTGTAGTTCAATGGCAGAACTCCAGCTTCCCAAGCTGGTAGCGTGGGTTCGATTCCCATCACCTGCTCCACATGCATATAAAACTTATAATGCGTGCACCGAGAGGTGCGCGCATTACTGTTTGCGAGGTGATTACCATGACGGATACGATAGCCGCGATTGCGACGGCTCCCGCCAGAAGCGCGATAGGCATAATCAGGCTTGACGGCGATAATGTGCTCGATATCGCGGCGAAGGTGTTCAGAAGCCGAAAGCCCTTGTCCGAAAACCCGTGTCTTATGTGCTTCGGGGAAATGCTCGACGCGGCGGGCGATGTAATAGACCGGGGGCTTGCGGTTTATTTTCGCGCGCCCGGAAGCTATACGGGCGGGAACATGATCGAACTATACTGTCATGGTTCGCTCGCCGTTCTTAAGGAGCTTCTTGCCTCGGCGTTTGCCGCGGGAGCCCGGCCCGCGAAGCCCGGCGAATTCACAAGACGCGCTTTTTTAAACAACAGGCTTGATTTAACCCAGGCGGAAGCGGTAATTGACCTAATTGATTCCGATACGAAAGCCGCGGCGAAAAACGCGGCGGCGCAGATACAGGGCGTTTTCGGCGCGCGCATTCTTGCCGTCCATGACGCGCTTGTGGATTTGCTGTCGGAGTTTTACGCGTATGTGGACTACCCCGACGACGAAATCGAAGAGACAGGCATTAATACGCAAACAGCCGAACTCGACAGGGTAATTAGCGAGCTTAGTAAGTTATCCGATTCGTATAACAGCGGGCGTTTAATACGTGAAGGAGTCAAATGCGCGATAATCGGCAGGCCTAATGTCGGAAAATCCTCGGTCCTCAATACGATACTCGGCTTTGAGCGCAGCATCGTCACCGAGCTTGAGGGCACGACGCGCGACACGGTCGAGGAGGTTTATTCACTCGGCGAGATAAAGCTCCGCCTGATTGACACCGCGGGCATACGCCATACCGATGAGCCGGTTGAAAAACTGGGAGTCAAGCGCTCTGAGGCCGCGGCACGGGAGGCCGGGCTTATACTCGCGGTATTTGACGGTTCAAGGCCCTTGAGCGACGAGGACCAAAGCATTATCGAAATCATATCCGGCAGAAAAGCGATAGCGGTAATAAATAAATCGGATTTGACGCAGGCGGTTGATATACGGGTTTTAGAGCGGAAATTCGGCGCGAATATCTGCCGGGTGAGCGCGCTCGATAAAACCGGCTTTGACGCGCTTTCGGATCTGATACGCGATACGTTTAATATATCCGGAATCCCGTTTTGCGGGGAAACCGTAACAAACCCGCGCCACGCGCATTCGCTCCGCCGGGCGGCGGAAATGTGCGTCTCTGCGCGGAAGGCTCTTGCTTCGGGTCTTACGCCCGACCTCGCCGCGGCCGACATTGAGGACGCGATAAACGAGTTAAACGAGCTTACGGGCAAGTCGGCTTCCGAAGAAGTAATCCGCCGGATATTCGAGCGCTTTTGTGTCGGAAAATGAAGGGTACAGACTTTCCGCGCCTTACTGCGACTTTGCGGATTTCAGGATTTCCGCGAGCTCGCCGCCGAACAGCCGGATTGCGTGTAACGCTTCCTGCAGCGTGTTGGCGGACGTGCCCACCTCAATAAGCATCGAGCCCGTTGTAACATGCATGTTAAAACGTTCCTTGCGCAGGCTGACGGGGCGCATAAGCCCCGGGTACTTGCCCTGCACTCTGTTTTGCAGACGCAGCGCGAGCTTCAGGTTTTCCGCCCAGTTCGGATGCGGAAGCCCGCTTTCGCCGGTCCCCATCACTATCATGATTTGCGCCGCGTTTTTTCCGTCGATTTCAGCGATTGTCCTGTATTTTACACCCTCTTTGGTGGTCATCGCGTCCCTGTGTATGTCGATAACCGCCTTGATTGAGGGTGTTTTTCTCATTTGCTCGGTTATCGCCGCAAGCGTCCTTGTGTACGAACCGTTATAGGACGGGCTGTCGTAGATATTCCTGTCGTGTACAACGCTGATTCCGGCTTTTTTCAAAACCGTCTCCAATTCGTCCCCGACCCTGATTACATTGTATCTTTTATCCTCGGTGCGCTCGACGTCCGTCGGCGTGTATGTGTCCTTCCCGTCCGGGAAATATGATTCGCTGCCGTGCGTATGGACGATAAGCACATGCGGGCCCTTGCCCTTGAGCGCAAACGGCAGTTTGGTCCCCGTAAGGTATTTCAAATCGATTTTTTTGTCGGAATCGTTTTTTAAGTATATTTTGTCATAGACCTCATACCCGTTTTCCGAAACGGGGTTTATGCTGATCGTCTGAATCGGAAAGCTGTCTTTTTCGCCGGAATTGTCGATAATCGGCCAGGGTATTAACTCATCATCCGCCGACTCCTCCGTTTCGGCCATATCCTCGGCATCGGTCGCGGAAAACGTATGCACGGCGCTCTCGGATTTAAATACGGATACCCATTTGTCCTGATTGTTATATGTCCCCCTCCCGCCGGCAAGGTTGCTTGAAATCGCGGTCTCCGCGAATCCCGGCCTTTCCGCGAGATTAAGCAGGCATCCGGTAATAAACCCGTTTATCCGTCCGCCCGCCGTGCGCACCGCGAGCGAAACAAGCACAATCAGCACCGCAACCCTGAAAAGAAAACCATGCCTTGCAATAATGACTCCACGTCGTATCCGCATTTTATATGACCTCCGGCGCGTTATATTTCCATACTCTATAATTATATTTATATCCCGCCCGAATAATGACGGGGCTTGTGCACCTATCGGCACAAGCCCCGTCATTATTTATTTTTATTTATTCGGCCTGAAATAACGTACCGCTGATTTTGCCCTGTAAAATATCGTAAATTTCCTCGAGACGCGCACCGTTTGTGATAACCATCGGGATTTTATTTTGGATACAAAGCTTGGCCGCCTGTAGCTTTGTCACCATACCGCCCGTACCGAGCTCGCTTCCCGCTCCGCCCGCGCAGCAGAGTATTTCGTCGTCGATTTCCGACACCTCACGGATTATCTTCGCGTCGCCGTTTTTATGCGGGTCATCGTCGTATAAGCCGTCGATATCCGTAAGTATTATAAGAAGGTCGGCGTTGCTTAGCTTCGCGACCTCCGCGGACAGCGTGTCGTTATCGCCGAATAGTATTTCTTCAACGCCGGTCGAGTCGTTTTCGTTGACTATCGGGATTGAGCCGAGCTCGAACAGCGCGCTGAACGTGTCAATAATACGCTCGCGCCGCTCCGGCTGGTCGATATCATCACGCGTAATAAGTATCTGCCCGATAATCTGCCCGTAGCCGATAAAGAACTCGTCGTAAATATGCATGAGCTTGCACTGCCCGACCGCGGCCGCCGCCTGTTTAAATTTGAGTTCCCGGGGTCTGACCGTCATTCCGAGCTTGCTCATGCCGACGCCGATAGCGCCCGAGGTGACAAGCACAACATCCAATCCCGAGTTTTTTATATCCGCTAATATCTTTGCGAGCGTCTCGATTCTCTTCAGATTTAATCTTCCGGTTCCGTGGGTCAACGTGGATGTGCCCACCTTGACGACTATTCGACGTATATTTGCCGAATTAAACAAGCTTTTTCGCCTTCCTTCATTCTTTTACTCCGTTTATTTTAGCATATTAATACAACCTAATCAATAAAAAATAATATATTTAAACTATTTACAATACGTATTATACGTGTTATAATACTATTGCAGGGAGGGTTGCTTATGAAGGATAAGGACCTGCTAAAGCTGATGCTGCAAAACGGCTGGCGAATAGTGCGTATTAAAGGCAGTCATCACGTAGTTAAAAAAGGCAACCAAATTGAAGTAATACCTGTTCACAACAAAGACTTGCCAACCGGCCTGCTAAATCTGATACTGAAGCGGACGGGACTTAAATAGTCTCCGGTTTGCAATACTATAAATCGTAGGAGGAGATAATAATGCTGACAGTTTATCCTGCCGTTTTTCATCATGAAAACAATTCTTATTGGGTCGAGTTTCCCGATTTAGACGGCTGTCAAACTTTTGGCGAAACTCTATCCGAAGCCATGCGGTCTGCGCAAGAGGCATTAGGTTTATATCTTTCCACATTGGAAGAAAACAATTTGAAGCCGCAACCGCCCTCGGATATCAAATCTATACAATGTGACGCAAATAGTTTTGCTTCTCTTGTTTCCGTTAATGTCAACCTGTATAGACGTAAAACCAAACCTGTTAAAAAGACATTGACTATACCCGAATGGCTCAATATTGAAGCCGAAAAAAAGCATATCAATTTCTCTTCTGTATTACAAGAGGCTTTGAAGGAACGCCTTGGATTATAACATAAAGAAAAGCAGGTCAAAGGGCCTGCTCTTTATTCGATTATCAACAGTGAAATATTGATGGCTCAAAATAAAATAGAATTGATTTATCCATAAACAAAGTCCAATAACAAACCGCCCATTAGTCAAATGACTAATGGGCGGTTTGAGTAATTTGTTGTGGCTCCCCAAGTTGGACTCGAACCAACGACCCTGCGGTTAACAGCCGCATGCTCTACCGACTG
>JAAYXM010000023.1 GCA_012515925.1 Clostridiales bacterium | reverse complement strand
AACACGGGGTTCGGCGCGGTTTGCCCGAGCCCGCACATCGCTGTATCGCAGATGACGCCGCCCAGTTCCTCAAGCAGCTCGATATCCCCGTCTTCGCCCTCGCCCGAGGTTATCCGCTCGAGTATTTCAAGCATCCGCTTTGTGCCGAGTCTGCACGCGGCGCACTTGCCGCAGGACTCGTCCTTGATAAAATCCATGAAAAACCGCGCGGTATCGACCATGCACGTGTCCTCGTTCATCGCGATAAGCCCGCCCGAGCCCATAATCGCGCCGATTTCCTTTAAGGACGCGTAATCCGTTTTTGTGTTGAGGTTGTCGCGAGTCACGCAGCCGCCGGAGGGACCTCCTATCTGCGCGGACTTGAATTTCTTGCGGTTTCGCATACCCCCGCCGATATTGAACAGCAAATCTCCTAAGGGCTTTCCTATCGGCACCTCGATAATGCCGGTGTTTACGACGTCGCCCGCGAGCGCGAACACCTTCGTGCCCTTGCTGTCCTCCGTGCCGTAGCGCGCGTAGCTGTCGCCTCCGTAAAGGATGATTGCCGGAACACACGCGAGGGTTTCGGCGTTGTTGATAATCGTGGGCTTTTTGAACAGCCCCTGCTGAAACGGAAACGGCGGCTTCTGACGCGGCTCGCCGCGCTCGCCTTCAATCGAGGCCATAAGCGCGGTCTCCTCACCGCACACAAAGGCTCCGGCGCCTATCCTGATTTCTATATCGAATTCGAAATCGCCGCCGAACAGCCTGCCGCCCAAAAGCCCAAAGCGTCGCGCCTGTTCGATTGCCTGCGTGAGTCTCGTAACGGCTATCGGGTATTCCGCTCTGACATATACGTATCCCATATTCGCGCCAATCGCGTAGCCACCGATAATCATACCCTCGATTATGCTGTGCGGGTCGCCCTCTATAATGCTTCTGTCCATAAACGCGCCCGGGTCGCCCTCGTCCGCGTTGCATACGATGAATTTTCTGCCGCTTTCGGCCTTAAATCCCGCCTCCCACTTTACACTCGTGGGAAAGCCCGCGCCGCCGCGCCCTTTAAGCCCCGACTTTTTAACCTCGTTTATAACGTCAAGGCTTGACATGCCGGTAATCGCCTTTGCCGCGGCGAAATAGCCGTCTCTCGCGATATACGCCTCAATGCTCGCGTATTCCATGGCGCCGCAGTTTCTTAAAGCGATTTTGACCTGCTCCTTATAGAAATCGATATCGTCTATGTTTGAAATGTGTTTTTCAAGTGACTCGTCATAGTATGTATAACCGGTAAGTATTCTGCCCTCGCCCAAATGACTTTTAACTATGCTTTGCGCCTTCTCCGGCGTAAGCTTCGTGTAAAGCGTTTTGTCCGGAAGGATAAGCATTAAAGGCCCCGCGGCGCAAAGCCCCATGCAGCCCGTTTCGCGTACAACCGCCTT
Source organism: Clostridiales bacterium (assembly GCA_012515925.1). Classification (GTDB taxonomy): domain Bacteria; phylum Bacillota; class Clostridia; order Oscillospirales; family JAAYXM01; genus JAAYXM01. The sequence goes on along the minus strand of JAAYXM010000023.1, from coordinate 1,102 downwards.
ATCTTCGATACCCAGCGCGCTTATCTCGTCACGCACGGCCTTCAATACCTCCGGGCTTCCCGAGGAAATACAGCCCGCGCCGCCGCACAGTAAAACCTGATATCCGTATTTCGCGGTCTCATCGTTATAGCTTTTTTTAATTTTCTCAAGGTCCCTGATGCTTAGAATTTTTTCAATACTCATAAACGCACCCCCTTAATACCGGGAAAGGATATTCTCAAGCATGTTCACGTTTACCTGCTTGTATACCGTATCGTCTATCATCATGGCGGGCGCGAGTCCGCAGGCGCCGATACACCGCGCGACCTCGAAGGTAAACCTGCCGTCCTCGGTGGTCTCTCCGATATCTACGCCCAGTATCTCGCGCAGCCTCTCGACGATTTTCCTGCCGCCCCTGACATAGCACGCGGTACCGAGACAAACCCTGATTGTATGCTTGCCTCGCGGCCTGGTGGAAAAGAACGAATAGAAAGTGACGACTCCGGAGACCTCCGCGAGCGGCTTGTTCAGAGAGGCGGCTATAAACTTCTGAACCTCAAGAGGCAAATGCCCGTAGGTCTCCTGTACCCTGTGCAAAATCTGAATAAGGCTCCCTTCCTTATCCTTGTAAAGCTCGATGATTTTTGCGATTTCGGCGAATTCCCGCCCGTTTTCCGCCGTATCGCACGCGCATTTGCATGTTTTTACACTCATAGACCGTAACACCCTCCTTTTCGATTAAACCTGTGTTTCCGGCTTGTTTCACGCCGGCTTCTCCTGTTTCTATCCGGATTATATTATAAAAATGTTATGTTTTAATGATATCATAATCGGTTTAATAATAAAATAGACCGAATAACCCCCATTCAACACAAATATTTAATATTTACATCACAATTTCATCACAATTTAAATACGAACAGCCGCCGGAACGCGGCGCGTTCCGGCGGCTGTTAAACAAAATTTCTTATATTTTCAGTACGTCTTTTATATTCTCGTACAGAAGCTTTTTCTTGTCGGAAATTCCGGACAGTCCGACCTTTACAATGTTCGCCTCGGGATACTGGAAAGGCGAAAGGCTGCCGAAGCAAACCCGGTCTTCGCCAAAAATTTCGGCTTCTTT
>JAAYXM010000192.1 GCA_012515925.1 Clostridiales bacterium | reverse complement strand
TCAAGGAAATTGGCAAGTGTCAGCTTGAGTCCGGAGTCTTCCTCGAATGTCTCTACACGAGAAACAAGTCCTTTTGTATTGCCGTAGGATGCACGAATGTTATCAAGTATGTATTTTGTCGCTTTTCTCTCAAGTTGAATATAACATCCTTTTGGAACGGAAATAAAGCCGTCTTTTATTTCACGTGTTACGCTTCGTGTTGTGTTTGAAAGCAGTGCTGCAAATTTATCCTCAAAATTATACTTTTTATTTGCTTGTCCTATAAAATCGAGTACTGTCAAGCACTCTTTATTATCAGCTAAGCGGAGTCCTCGTCCTAATTGCTGTAAAAAAATTGTCAGAGATTCTGTCGGGCGCAGAAACAAAACGGTGTTTACCTCCGGTATATCAACGCCTTCGTTGTATATATCGACAACAAAGATAAAACGTACATCGCCGCTTACAAGACGCGATTTTGCAGTGTTTCTCTCTTCGTCAGGTGAATCACCGACTAAGTACATGGAAGGAATATTGTGCTCGTTGAAATAGTGACACATGAATTTTGCGTGCTCAATCGATACACAGAAGCCAAGACCCTTAACATCGTTAATATCGGTTACATATTTTAAAAGCGATTGTATAACAGAGTCTGCCCGTCGATTTGCAATAATCCCGCTAATTGTGTAAAGATTAGATAACTCGGTTTTGTCATATCCGCCGGAGCGCCATTTTAACGTATCCAAGTCAACCGTATCTGTCACACCAAAATATTGAAACGGGCAGAGCAGCTTGGGGTCAATAGCCTCAGGCAAGCGGATTTCCGCAGCAATACGGTTGTTAAAATATGAAAGAATACTTTTGCCGTCCATACGTTCAGGAGTGGCAGTAAGGCCAAGCAAAATGTGAGGCTTATAGTATTCAAGCAGTTTTTGATAGGTTGGTGCGGCTGCATGATGAAATTCATCAACTATAATATAATCGTAAAAATCCGGTGTTGTTTTCTCTGTAAAGCTTTGAGAGTTAAATGTTTGTATGGAAATAAACAGATTATCAATACTATCCGGCTTGAAGCTACCGACAAACATTTCTCCGAAATTAGCATCCTTAAGCACCGCTCTGAAAGTATACAGGCTTTGCTTAAGAATTTCTTCTCGGTGAGCAACGAACAACAAGCGGCAAGACTTATCGGAGTTTTGACTGCGAAATCGCTTATAATCGAAGGCGGATATTACCGTTTTTCCTGTACCGGTTGCGGCGACGACCAAATTGCGGAAGTAACCGCGAACAGTGCGTTCGGCCTCTAATTTATCCAATATTTCCTGTTGATAGGAATACGGTGAAATGTCCATTATGTATACATTCGCATTATCGGCATCAGTATATTTTTCAGCCTTCAATGCACGTGCAAGTCGCTCTTTTTGTCCTTCGTCATAATATTCAAATTCAGTCGAATTCCAATAACTTTCAAAGGTTGCGGTAATCTTGTCAATGGTTTCGGGCAAGTCCTTTTTTGCTACCTTTACGTTCCATTCGAGACCACTTGAAATGGCGGCGTTTGAGAGGTTGGACGAGCCGACATAAGCTGTGGTAAAACCTGTATCACGGTAAAAGACATATGTTTTTGCGTGCAGGCGAGTGCGCTTCGTGTCGTAGCTGACTTTTATCCGTGTATTCGTTAGTATTCTAAGCTCCTCAATGGCTTTCACGTCGGTAGCGCCCATATATGATGTTGTGATGATTCGGAGCTGTCCACCGTTTTTGGTGAACTCAGTAAGCTCATCAATAATTAAGCGTAAGCCACTCCACTTAATAAAGGAGACCAGCATATCGATGCGGTTGCAAGATGCAATTTCTTTTTTAAGTTCTGTAAACATCTGTGGCTCGTGAATTGCACCGGTAAACAGACTACTTTGGGCGATAGATGTTTCGGGCCGTACAATCTCTGCCTTTTCATTGAATGCATAAATGTTGTTTTGCCGTTCAAAAAGAGCGAGAAGCTGCTCGGCGCGCTTGGCAACTGCCAAAGCATCAAAGTCAGCTTCTTTAGTTTCAGTCATAATTGTGGTGACAATTTTATTGACCAGCTCGACCTGAGCGGACAAATCACCGCCGTTGTCACGTACATTATCAAGACCTTTTTCAATAATTTCGGATATATATTTTGATAATACTTTGGACGATTCGCCTTCATCAATCGGCGCGGTTTGGTAGAGCTTGTCCGTAGCGGAGAGCTCTTTATCTAAGCCGTTATTAATAATTTGTTCGTATAGTCCGTTATGCAGCATGCCTATTCAAATTCCTTAATTTTTTTGAATATCTCATTCCGGCTTTTAACTCGAATGCTGTAAATCATATTTTTCAGCGGCTCCGCCGGACTTTGTCCGAGATACCGACTTCGTTGATTTTAAACTTCCAGAGCCGGCCGATTTAATCGCGGGCATATTGCGGTTTGCAGTCCGGTTGAGCACGGTAACGCGGCTGACACCGAGATATTCGGTCATTTTTTCATGGAGTACCAGCGTTCGATTGGTTGTTTCATTGTGATTTTATCACTTTCACACGAACCTATAGCAACACAATATATATCATACTCCAACATGATAAATAAATCAACGATTTATGAGGATTTATAAAGCGTTTTGATAAAAAGAAACAGAAATGTCGGAATTAAAAAGGTCGAGCGGCGTGCAAGAATGCCACAAGTCGCATATTCGGTTTTTCCGAACGCCTAACATGCTCGTATGCTTGTTGTGCTTGACAAAGCAGGAGCAATAAAATAATGATAATCACAAAAAACGCCCTCTGCGGTTTATATTCCTTGGAGGGCTATGTACATTACTGCATAGCGAGGAAAATGCAATTACTCAAATCTCATGACCGGTTTTCGGTAGGGTGGCGCGAAATGAAAATGTGAAACCCTAAAAATGACTGAAAATCACATTAATAAAAAAGTCCAGATACGTCAAAAGCCCGGCATTGCCGGGCTTTTGACGTATATCATAGTATGATACCGATTGGCGGAGAGGGCGGGATTCGAACCCGCGTGCGATTGCTCGCAAACTGATTTCGAGTCAGCCCCGTTATGACCACTTCGATACCTCTCCGTATAGCAGCGAATTGTATTATACATTAAAACCGACAGGATTTCAACAGCATTTTTTTAACTGTCGGAATTGATAGCGGTCTAAAACAGCTATGAGTTTAAAGCGGACGGGGGGCGGGAGAATAAGCAGAGAGACGGTGTTTTGTATTTGCATTTATTATTAAAATGGAGTATAATAACGGACACAACCGCAATTATAAAAACGGAGGCGCGAAAATTGAAAATCTACATCGGCACCGACCTTGAGGGAATAAGCGGCATTGACTGTATTGAGATGATACAGCCGGGCGATTCGAGATACCGCGAATCAATCGAGCGGCTTATGGCGGACTTAAACGCCGCGATTGACGGCGCGTTCGCCGGCGGCGCCACGCATGTAACCGTAAGTGACGGACATTGCACGGGCAAAAATTTCGACATCTCGCTGCTGGACCCACGCGCGGAGCTTGACGAAGCGCGGGGAGAAAAGATGGATGCCGGCTATGACGGCGCGTTCATCATAGGGGCGCACGCGATGGCGGGTACGTTAAACGGCTTTCTGGACCATACGCAGAGCTCGAAAACCTGGTTCAACTATTACATAAACGGAGAAAGAGCAAGCGAGCAGCATCAATGGGCCGGAAGGCTCGCGTATTTCGGAATTCCGCTTATAATGGTTAGCGGGGACGCGGCGGCGTGCGAGGAGGCAAAAACGTTTTTAAACCCGGTGGAGTGCATAGCCGTTAAACGGGGTATCGGCCGAAACCGCGCGGAGCTTTTGTACGGTAACGACGCGGCGCTCGGGGCGATACGCGAGACGGCAAAAAGAGCCATGAAATTAGTCGGCAAAGCAAAGCCGTATGAGATAAAATATCCTGCCGAGATTAAGCTTGAATTGTACCGTTCGGATTACTGCGACGAGTTTTGCGAAAGCCATGATGTGGAGAGATTAGACGCGAGAACCGTCAGAAAAACGGTACATAACGGGCTGGGACTGCTGTTCAGATAAGTAAGAAAGAATAAAGCGGGCGGCTTTTTTGCCGCCCGCCCGCTTTTTATATTTTTACCTCGTCGGGGCTTGCCTTGCCCAATTCGTTATAGGCGTCCTTCCTTGAGAGCTTTATCTTGCCCTTGTCGTCGATTTCGAGAACCTTGACCCAGGTCATATCCCCGATGTTTAAAACGTCCTCAACCTTTTCGACCCGCTTGTTGTCAAGCTTTGAGATGTGGATAAGCCCGTCCTTGCCGGGGACAATCTCGACAAACGCGCCGAACGGCATAACGCTGACAACCTTGCCGTAATACATCTGACCGACTTCCGGGTCGAATACGATGGCTTCAATCATCTTTTTGGCGCTGTCGCACGCGGCCTGTTCAATAGCCGAGATATAAACGGTACCGTCGTCCTCAATGTCGATTTTCGCGCCGCTCTGCGCGACTATCTTCTGTATTACGCTGCCGCCTTTGCCGATAACGTCACGGATTTTTTCCGGATCAATCGTCATGTGCAGCATCTTGGGCGCGTACGGCGACAGCTCGTCCCTCGGCTTCGGGATGCACGGGAGTATTACCTCGTCGAGAATTCTATACCTCGCGTCGCGCGTAATCATAAGCGCGTTCTGGATAATATCATACGTCAAGCCGTCAATCTTAAGGTCCATTTGAATTGCCGTTATGCCCGTCTTGGTGCCCGCGACCTTAAAGTCCATATCGCCGTAAAAATCCTCAACGCCCTGGATGTCGATAAACGTAAGCCATTTATCGTCCGCGGTGACAAGGCCGCAGGATATTCCGGCAACCGGCGCTTTAATCGGGACGCCCGCGTCCATAAGCGCGAGTGTGGAGCCGCATATCGAGCCCTGTGACGTGGAGCCGTTCGAGCTGACCACCTCGGATACAAGGCGGATACAGTACGGGAACTCCTCTTCCGACGGGATAACCGGCTCAAGCGCGCGCTCGGCGAGCGCGCCGTGGCCTATTTCGCGCCTGCCCGGACCGCGGCTCGGGCGAGCCTCGCCCACGGAGTACGACGGGAAATTGTAATGGTGCATATATCGCTTGAATTCTTCCTCGTATATAGTGTCAAGCTTCTGCTGGTCGGCAATCGTGCCGAGCGTGGCGATGGTGAGAACCTGGGTCTGCCCGCGCGTGAACATGCCGGAGCCGTGCGTGCGCGGAAGGATTGCGACCTCGGCGGCGAGCGGACGTATTTCGTCCATTGCCCGGCCGTCAACGCGCTTGCCCTGAAGCAGCCACTCCCTGACAACGACCTTCTGAAGCTTATACAGGCATTCG
>JAAYXM010000191.1 GCA_012515925.1 Clostridiales bacterium | reverse complement strand
GGGAGAGGAGATTATGAATTCCGCGCGCGACGAGCTTCTCGGAAAAAAATGCGGCGACTGCTGGAATTCAAGCATATGCGGCACGCCAGGCTGCGCGATGGTCAAGCTCAATAAAAACGAGACGCGCACGATGTTTGACAGGGACGACAAGAACTATCAGGTGGACTCCGCGTTCCTCGCGAATTCCGCGGGCGAAAAAATCGGCCATATCGAGGTTGTCCAGGATGTCACCGCGCGGTGCAGGGTGCTCGCTTTCCAGCAAAACGAGGTTTCGAAGCTGACCGAGAACTTAAAGCTTTTAGCCGAGGGAAGCCTGAACCTGAATCTGTCCGTCGACGCGGGGGACGAATACACGGTCGAGGAGCATAGGATATTCTCGGAAATCAACGAAAACGTGGCGACGGCGGTCGCGTCGATTTCAAATTACATAAAGGATATTTCCCATATATTAAACGAAATGTCGGCAGGGAACTTAAATGTATCCGTTATGTCCGAATACAAGGGCGATTTTGTCGAGATAAAGGAATCCTTAAACAGCATCATTAACTCGTTTAACACGATTATAAACGAGATAAACTCACTTGCCGACCAGGTTGCCGCGGGTTCGAGGCAGGTGTCCGAGGGGAGCCAGGCGCTGTCCCAGGGCGCGGCCGAACAGGCAAGCTCCGTCGAGGAGCTCACGGCCTCGATTGCGCACGTGGCGTCCCAGACCAGGCAGAACGCGGCAAACGCCGGCAAAGCAAACGAACTTGCCAATAAGGCGAAGGACAACGCGGTTTCAGGCGACGAGCAGATGAAGGATATGCTTACCTCCATGGAGGAGATAAACAACGCGTATAACAAAATCGCGAAGATTATCAAGATTATTGACGAAATAGCCTTCCAGACAAATATACTCGCGCTTAATGCGTCGGTCGAGGCGGCGCGCGCGGGACAGCACGGGAAGGGCTTCGCGGTTGTCGCCGAGGAGGTCAGAAACCTCGCGATACGCAGCGCGGACGCAGCCAAAGACACCGAGACCCTGATAGAAAACTCGCTGACAATAGTGGACGACGGCACCAAAAAGGCGACGATTACGTCCGAGTCTTTGAAGAATATAGTAAAAAGCATCGGCGAGGCGTCAAATATAGTAGACGAAATAGCAACGGCCTCGGAAGAGCAGGCAAACGCTATTGCCCAGATAAACCGCGGCATCGAACAGGTTTCAAAGGTTGTTCAGAGCAATTCCTCCACGGCCGAGGAGGGTGCCGCGGCAAGCGAGGAGCTTTCATGCCACGCGAATAATCTGCGTGAGCTCGTGGGCAGGTTTGAAACCGACAGCACAATCGCGGAGGAGACGAAAGCAAACGAAGCAAAGGAGCCCGAACCCCGCGCAAAGCCCGCGAGGAAGAAAGCCGACAGAATGATAAAAATCGAGTTAAGCGACGATGAATTCGGCAAATATTAAAAGCATGGCCTTTACAGAATAAAATTGGGTGGATATTTATGCTGCTTTTAAGCAACAAAGAGTTTTATGAGTTTTCTAATTATTTCAAGAAGTATTACGGGATAGACTTAACCAAAAAAAAGAGTCTTATTGAAGGGCGCCTGTACAGTGTTGTTCTGAAAAAAGGCTATCGCAGCTTATCGGAGTATCTCGAGGATATATTCAATAACCCATACAGCGATAACGCGAAAGAGCTTATCAGCAGGCTAACGACAAACTACACGTATTTTTACAGGGAAGCGCTGCATTTTGGTTTCTTAAGCAAGGCGGTCCTGCCGGAGCTTTTGCGGAAGGACGAGCGCGATTTGCGCGTTTGGAGCGCGGGCTGCGCGACGGGCGAGGAGGCGTATACGATAGCCATGGTGTTTGCCGAGTTTTTCGGCAAGCGCAAATTCATGTTCGATACGCAGGTGCTCGCGACGGATATATCCGTCAAAGCGCTTGAAAAAGCCAAAGCCGGGCGCTACACTTCGGATTCTCTCGCGGAGCTGCCCGCGTCTTGGAAACGTAAATACTTCAACAAGATCGATTCCGAAACATGGGAAATCTCGGAGCGCGTAAAAGACGATGTTATATTCAGAGCTTTCAATCTCATGGATGAAGCATATCCGTTCAAACGCAAGTTTCACGCGATTTTTTGCAGGAATGTGATGATATACTTTGACAGGGGGACACGGCTGAATATCGTCAGAAAGCTCTATGAGTACACGGAAGACGGGGGATACCTGTTTATCGGCCAGTCCGAATCCCTGAACAAATTCGAGACAAGCTTTCAGTACATAAAACCTTCTATATATCGAAAGGTGTAATTATGACAGAAAAAATAAGAGTATTGATAGTCGACGATTCGTTGTTTTTCAGAGAAAAGATAAAGAT
>JAAYXM010000190.1 GCA_012515925.1 Clostridiales bacterium | reverse complement strand
ATTCGCATACCCTTTGCCGGCAGGCATCAGGTTCAAAACGCGCTGGTAGCCGTTGAAGCCGCTTTCGCTGTAAAGGAAAAAGGCTTTACAGTAACGGAAGACGATATAATCAAGGGGATTTCCGAAACACGCTTTCCCGTGAGAACCGAGGTTGTATGCAAAAGCCCGCTTATTATCATTGACGGCGCCCATAACACGGGCGGTATAAAGGCTCTTTGCGGGACAATAGAGAGGCTGCTAATCGGATATGAGATTATATCGGTTTTCGGCTGTCTTAAGAATAAATTAAATGAAGAGGCAATTAAGCTTATTGCCGGCGCGAGCGATATAATGTATATCGCGATGCCGGATTCAACGCGGGCGGCGGACATCGGTGAGATAGAGAAGGTCGCGGGGAAATACTGTGACCGCGTGAAAAGCTGTAAAAGCCTTAAGGATGCCGTGACAGACGCAAAAAACCGCGCTTCTGACAATAGCGCGGTTATAATATGCGGCTCACTTTATCTTGCGGGCGAGGCAAGAGGCATAGTAAGAGAGCTATGCCCGTAAATCTATTCTGCCGGAGTATTCCCCGCGGAATTCATCAAACTTATCCTGCTCTATCGCGGCTCGTATCATCGCCGCGAGATTATTGTAGAAATACAGGTTGTGGATAACTCCGAGGCGCATCGCGAGCATTTCCTTTGCCTTGAATAAATGCCTGATATACGCTCTGGAAAAGCGGGAGCATACCGGGCAATCGCAGTTTGTATCAATCGGTTTTTCGTCATATTTGTATTTTTCGTTATTTAAGTTTATACAGCCGTCCTTAAGCGTATACATGTGGCCGTGCCGTGCGTTGCGCGCGGGCAGCACGCAGTCGAAAAAGTCTATGCCGCGCTTTACCGCCTCGATTATATTGCTCGGCGTGCCGACACCCATAAGATACCTTGGCTTGTCCGCGGGCATATGCGGCACCACCGCGTCAAGCACGCGGTACATTTCCTCTGTACTTTCGCCTACCGATAAACCGCCTATGGCGTAGCCCGGCAAGTCAAGCTCCCTTATTTCCTTCATGTGGTTTATTCTTAAATCCTCGAACGTTCCGCCCTGGTTAATCCCGAACAATACCTGCCCCGGGTTTACAGCGCCGCCTTCGGAAAGTATTGTTTTATGCTCCTTGTTACAGCGGATAAGCCAGCGGGTCGTGCGTTCGCAGGATTTTTTTACATATTCGTATTCCGCGGGGCTTTCAACGCATTCGTCAAAAGCCAAGGCGATATCCGAGCCGAGGCGGGACTGGATTCTTATCGAGTCCTCGGGGGCCATAAATATACGCCGCCCGTCTATGTGAGAGGAAAATTCCACGCCCTCGTCCGTGATATTCCGGAGCTTGGACAGCGAGAAAACCTGAAAGCCGCCGCTGTCCGTAAGTATCGGCCCGTCCCAGCACATGAATTTATGCAGTCCGCCGAGACTGCCGATAACCTGCTCTCCCGGCCGCAGGTGCAGATGATATGTGTTTGAAAGCACGGTCTGGCAGCCTATCTGCTTCAAATCAGCGGCTGAAAGCGCGCCTTTAATCGCGGCCTGGGTCGCCACGTTCATAAAAACGGGAGTTTGGATTTCGCCGTGGGGTGTATTAAAAACTCCGCGGCGAGCGCTATTTTGGGTTTTTATAACCTTAAACATAAATTTCACCTTTAAATCAATAGATAAACATCGCGTCGCCGAAGCTGAAAAAGCGATATTTTTCGGCTATCGCGGTCTCATAAGCTTTAAGTATCCTCTCCCGCCCCGCGAATGCCGAAACCAACATAATAAGAGTGCTTTCCGGCAGGTGGAAGTTGGTTATCAGAGCGTCCGTAAGCTTGAATTTACAGCCCGGATATATGAATATGTCCGTCCACCCGGATCTGGCCTTAAGCGTTTTGTCGGGGCCCGCCGCGGACTCAAGGGTCCTGCATGAGGTGGTGCCCACGGCTATAACGCGTCCGCCGTCTTTAACCGTCCGCTCGATAATCTTTGCGCTTTCATCGGGTATTTCGAAATACTCGGAGTGCATTTTATGCTCCTCGATATTCAGGGTCTTGACGGGCCTGAAAGTGCCGAGACCGACATGAAGCGTAATAAACGCGGTATTAACGCCCTTTTCTCTTATACGCTCAAGCAGTTCATCGGTAAAATGCAGTCCGGCCGTGGGCGCTGCCGCGGAGCCGGGTACTTTTGAATAGACTGTCTGATAACGGTTTGGATTTCCCAAATACCTTCTGATATAAGGGGGGAGCGGCATTTGCCCGAGCGCGTCGAGAATCTCTAAAAAGACTCCGTCAAATTCAAAACGGAGGATACGTCTGCCGTCCGGAAATTCATCCTCAACACAGGCTGAAAGCTTTCCGTTTCCGAAGGACAGCCTTGCGCCTTTACGGGTTTTACGTCCGGGTTTTGTCAGAGCCTCCCAGGTATTTGAGCCCAAATCGCGAAGCAGAAGGACCTCGACCGCCCCGCCGCTTTCGCGCTCTCCGATAAGCCGCGCGGGGATAACCTTAGAGTTGTTCAATACAAGACAATCCCCGGCGTTTAATAAATCTGTTATATCATAAAAACGCTTATGCTTTATTTCGCCCGTGTTCCTGTTTAAAGTCAGAAGCCTTGACTCGTCACGTTTATCCGCAGGTGTCTGCGCAATCAGTTCCTCGGGAAGACTGTAATAAAAATCGGATTTTTTCATAAACTTAAACATTCCTCAACTTAAACATGGGTTTATTTTAACTTAAATTATGAGTTTAATCGGGGTCTTGTTTTATTCTCCTGAATTCCGGTTGACTTTAGATTTATGATATGTTATTATTTTTTAAAAGATAGAGGCGCGGTTTTCAATAGTAGTCCCGGGGAGGGCTTCCGTTAACCCCGTGAACCGGTATGAAAGGGTAAACCGCCGAAGATTAATGGAAACGGAATACATTAGTCTGGATGCAAGCGTGAATAACCTTGCAGCTGTCATCTGTATTTGATGAAGAGCTATCTGGTTTGTAATAATACTCGCGAAACCCGATGCGAAGTATCTCGGGTTTTCGGGCAATAACTTAATTTTATTACAAAACAGCCGGTTTTTCAACCGGCATTTTTTATAATAGCCCAAAACCCGCCGTGCAACATATAATATACGGGGGCTTTGGCTTAAAATCGCAGTTGAATGGAGTATTGGTATGAAAAAGTACAAGGTTGGAATTATCGGAGCCACCGGCATGGTGGGGCAGCGGTTTGCGCTTTTACTTCATAACCACCCGTGGTTTGAGGTAAAGGTGCTTGCGGCAAGCTCGCGTTCCGCGGGCAAAACCTACGGGCAGGTTATGGAAAGCCGCTGGGCCATGACGGAAGGCATATCGGAAAATCTTAAAGAAATTGTAGTTAAGGACGCGGTGGCCGATATGAAAAGCATCGCGGACTCGGTGGATTTCGTGTTTTGCGCGGTGGATATGAAAAAAGACGATATCCGCGCCCTCGAGGAAGCGTACGCGAAAGCCGAATGTCCCGTTATTTCAAACAACAGCGCGTACAGGTCTTCGCCCGACGTGCCGATGATTATCCCGGAGATTAACCCGGAGCACGCGGAGGTTATACACGCTCAGCGAAAGCGTCTCGGCACAAAGCGCGGGTTTATAGCCGTTAAGTCGAACTGCTCGCTGCAGAGCTACGTTCCCGCCGTACATCCGCTT
>JAAYXM010000189.1 GCA_012515925.1 Clostridiales bacterium | reverse complement strand
CAATAGCATGTACCGGCGCGAGATATATGTCCACCTTTGGAGAATATTTGTTTGCCGAATGCTTTGTTACCGGGGTATATGTGCCCGCCCGAGGAACATATACTTTGAATCTTATGTACATATCGCTGTTGTGCTTGCCGAAACCGTTCTGTGAGGCGTATTTAAAATTTGGGGATGACGTCGACGGCGTGTCCAAATTTGACGAAACAAAACACCACGGGTGGGTTTTTATATAGCTGTTCGGATAAATCTCATTAGTATGACCCGCCGTCGTCATGTCCAATGATGTAATTTGCTCCGTTTTATATCCGGTTGAAGTATAAGTTGACGAGGATTTCCCCGGAACATAAAACTCGCACATCTTCAAAAAATCGTAGTGCAGGCTGCGTACGGTAAGCGGCTGATGCGTTACGTTTAACGTGCGAACAAGCTCAGCATCCGCAACGCCGTCGCGGTCAACATCCGCGGTAATCGTAAAATCCACGGAGTCTTCCTTTATGCCCGCCAAAATCAGATGATAATAGCCGCCGTTGGTATTTGAATTAGTAAATACAACCCCGCTTTTTGATAGAGTTTGGCTTATTACTCCCGCAGTATCAGTCGGAATCTCAGCTCCGTCGCTGTCGCGAAACAGGCGAATCCTGTATATCGCGCTTCGCCCGACATACAGTCCCGGATAATTGTGATACTCAAAGTCGCCGGATATATCCGTCATTGTTAGCGTGTATGTCTCATCAGCTCTCGGTAATACCGCAAGCTGTGCTTGCGCTTCGCGCGTTACACCGTTTAAAGTTACGGCAGCCTTTATATTCGTCTCGCCGGTCATTTTAGCCGTAATTACCCCGCTTTGGTCAATCTCGGCGACCTGAGTATTCGAGCTTGAGAATACTATATCCGCGTCTGATAAATCCGCCATTTCTCCGTTTGTCATTATACCCGTAACATAAGCCTCCGCTGTTTCACCCACAGTCAAATCCGTGTTGCTAAACGTTAAGCTTACGGTTTTTAACTCGGAAGGGGGCGGGAGAAGAGTGCAGGAAATTTTTCTTGTTGCTGTTTTAGTGACGCCGTCCAATGTGACGGAAACGGCAATTTCCGCTTCACCCTCCGCTATAGCGGTGATAACACCGGTCTCCTTTTCCACCGTCGCAATTTCCGGGTTGTTGCTTGTATATTGAACCGTGGCATTTTCCAAGTCTTCTATCACGCCAATCTCTCCGCTGTCACTTATTCCGCTGACGGACGCAGTTGCAGTATCTCCTATCTGTATTACATCTCTATCGAATTGAATATATACCGAAACATCATCATCACTAAACGAAAGTGTATGTGCTTTAAGGATAAACCCGGCTGTCCTGAACCTGCCGGAATGCTGTCCGGATATTCCCCTGCCATTCCAACGATATGTTAAATAATACTCGCCCGGCTCCGTAAGCGTTACGGGCTCTAAAACATAGTCCGAGGATGCGTTATTACCGTAATTAAAATTATCCGGCGCATCAGTCTCCGGATCGCCCACACCTACAGGGTGACCTGTATCAACCGTACCCAAGTGATATTCTGCCGCTTCCGGGTCAATAGCATGTACCGGCGCGAGATATATGTCCACCTTTGGAGAATATTTGTTTGCCGAATGCTTTGTTACCGGGGTATATGTGCCCGCCCGAGGAACATATACTTTGAATCTTATGTACATATCGCGGTTGTGCTTGCCGAAACCGTTCTGTGAGGCGTATTTAAATTGTGGGGATAACGGCGCCGCCGTGTCCAAATATGACGAAACATAACACCACGGGTGGGTTTTTATATAGCTGTTCGGATAAATCTCATTAGTATGCCCCGCCGTCGTCATGTCCAATGATGTAATTTGCTCCGTTTTATATCCGCTTGTAAGATAACCTGACGAGGATCTCCCCGGATTATAAAACTCGCACATCTTCAAAAAATCGTAGTGCAGGCTGTGTTCGGTAAGCGGCTGATGCGTTACGTTTAACGTGCGAACAAGCTCAGCATCCGCAACGCCGTCGCCGTCAACATCCGCGGTAATCTTATAATCCACGGAGTCTTCCTTTATGCCCGCCAAAATCAGATGATAATAGCCGCCTTTGGTATTTGCATTAGTAAATACAACCCCGCTTTTTAAATCGGCGCGGCTTATTACTCCCGCAGTATCAGTCGGAATCTCCGTTCCGTCGCTGTCGCGAAACAGGCGAATCCTGTATATCGCGCTTCGCCCGACATACAGTCCCGGATAATTGTGATACTCAAAGTCGCCGGATATATCCGTCATTGTTAGCGTGTATGTCTCTTCGCTCGACGGCTCGTCCGCAAAAGCACTCGGGATTGCGGGTATAAACCCGACAAGCAACGCAAGCGTTAGTATCAGCGCTCCAATTCTATGAAATGGTTTTTTCATGTCTTTGTCTCCTTTATCCTTACCTTTGTTAGTAAATAAGCGCCGCCGAATATGCGCGTATATACAATCACAAATCCGGCGGCGCTTACTATCATGTTATGCTATCCCCCCATAATCCTCGATACCGTCCGTAATAAAATCCTGTATACTTAAGGTTATCAAATCTTCATACTGAAATTCGGTTTTTTCCAAATCGGGAGTCGCGTAATGCTTTTTCATTGTCAAAGCTCCTTCCGGCTAAACAATACCGACAACGGTATTGCTGTATATCACCTTGTATTCGCCTTCCGGCGTTTTGTAAATCATATACGCCCGGGCATACCTGCTGTCGTCGGAGTCTAATCCGTCAACGCGAGCGGTGAACTGCCCGCTGCCGCTTTCCGAT
>JAAYXM010000188.1 GCA_012515925.1 Clostridiales bacterium | reverse complement strand
TGGTATTTCGTATCGTCAAACGTATCGGCGGTCTCGCCGCACTTTGAGTACGGCGCGTATTTCAACTTCTCCGAGCAGCCCGACGCGTACGCCAGATTCAATATATATGTTCCCAAAGACGGTGAGTATTTCCCCGAGACATTCCATACTGAAAACTGCTATTCGCCTATAGCGGACGTGTATCTGTCTCCCGCGAAAGCGGAGAACCCGCTCGCGCCCGAGTACAGAATAGGGCAGGTAAACCCGTATGTGCCGTATCAGATATGCCCGACAAAATCCGGAAGCGAGCGGTATAATCAGTGGGAGGCCAGAGGCTATAAGCTGCCGGCGGTCGAGCTGACATCGGGCAATTACTTTTTAACCTACGTAATCGCGGACAGGTATAAAAACACGCCGTACCGCTTCTGCACCGCGGGCTTTACGCTCGAGACGGTAGACAGAAACGCCAAAACCCTTAGTGCTAAATACATACTGCCGCGTATGAAGCCCGGAGAGTCCTATTCCACATCCCTTTCCCTTAAATACAACGTAAGCCGCGAAGAAGCTGAGTTTAACCCCGCTAATATCGGAATTTCAATCCGCGACCCCGAAATCGCGAGCGCAACGGCAAATTCCGCCGGACTTATCATTGTTACGGGCATATCTCCGGGTGAAACGATAATCGACGCCGAAGTCACGGCGGACGGAGAAACATACACGGCGGAGATTCCCGTAAAGGTCGTGACCGAATTTAAAAACCGCTCCTCATATTATACCGCGGAGAAGGTCGCGGCTGCGCGGGAGAACATAGAGCTTTACGACTGGGCAAGAAAGCAAAACGACGATGTCATAAAAAAAGCCGAAAAATACATAGGCAAGGAAGAGATTCTGTGGCAAAGCGTAACAACGCAGGAGCTGCCGCGCTGTGTTCAGGTGGGATTCCCAAGCGACCCGGGATACGCGAAATGCAGATACTGCGGAGTGGATATCACTGCAAAAACAGGCGTAAGACTGAATGCCTGGACTACAAACGCGTTAACACAGCCATGGAAGGTACAGTGTCCGCTGTGTAAGCGCAGATTCCCGTCAAATGACTTTGGCGGCTTCTACAAGCTCGGGCTGGATGAGAACAATGTATGGAGCTATGAGCTCGCGAAGAAAAGGAACGCGGAGCTTGTTGCCGGGGGACAGGACGGGTATCTCAAAAACATCCTGTATCCCGAAAAGGGCGAGGGCTGGGGCGTTGACGACGGCTACGGATATGTTACGGGCAATCGTTTTGAGGACAACGCCAAGGAGGTACACACCTATATCGCCTACTACAATCACTGGGCAATCTGGTATAACGGCTTAATAGAAGACGCGTTGTCCTCTCTTGCCGAGGCTTATGTCTTTACCGGAGAGGCGAAATACGGCCGAGTCGGCGCGATTCTTGTCGACCGCATAGCCGACGTGTATCCGGATATGAATGTTCTGCCATATATCCGTTACTTCGTTGCGACCGAGAGCTTCTATATGCGCGGCAAGGCCGTGGACTATATCTGGGAAAACTCGAATGTAAAATTCATGACAAGAGCCTACGACGCGTTCTTCCCGATGTATGACGACCCGTATGTGGTAAACTTTCTGTCGCAAAAGGCGGAGAAATACAAGCTGTCAAACCCGAAGACAAACGGCAGATATATCCGCGAAAACTGCGAGGACGGAATACTCCGCGAGGTGTATAAATCCGTCAGAAACGGAGATGTAAACGGCAATTTCGGTATGTATCAAACCTCCGTCGCGTATGCCGCGGTTGTGCTTGATACGTTCCCGGAGACCGCACAGTGGTTAGACTGGATCTTCAAGCCCGGAGCGGCCCTGGGAAGTCCCTACTATGATGTCACGGGCGGAAATGTCTTAAACGAGATTGTGGACAATGTTGACCGCGACGGAATGACGATTGAAATCTCGCCAAACTATTCGGCAATCTGGAGCAACAGCTTAAGCAGCCTTTTGGAGGCACTTGCGGGATATGATAAATACCCGGCGGCTGATTTATATAATAACCCGAAGTATATAAAAATGATTGATTCGCTCATGCCGCTTACGTTGTCACGCCGCCCGACGGTGCCTTTAGGCGACTCGGGTACGGTAGCGAATGTCGGAAATTACACGTCTGTATCAACGCTTGTAAATGCTTATAAATATACAAAAAAGCCGGTATACGCGCAGAGCATTTATCATTTGAATAATAAGAATACGGACGGTTTGCGCTATGATATATACACGAAAAACCCGGAATCCCTCGGGCCGGATATCGAAAGGGTAGTAAGAGAATACGGCGAGTACGATTTCGACAAAAGCCTGCAGCTCGGCGGGTTCGGGTTTTCAATCCTGCGCGACGGGTCCTTGTATGAGACCGCAGGCGGCAAAAAGGACAACCAGCGCTGCTTCTGGATGTTCTACGGCAACACCACCCACCCGCGAGGATATCATTCCCATTATGACGTGCTGAATCTCGGCATAACCGCGTACGGGATAGATGTGGCGCCGGATCTGGGCTATCCCCGCTCTACGCAGGGCGACGATTATTATAACTGGGGCAAGAACACGGTACAGCATAACACGGTGCTTATCAATAAAAAACGGCAGATAACGAAGAATGACATTGTAACCGATACCGGGCTCGGCACGGGACGTACCGACCATTTTGACGATTCGGGACGAATAAAAATCATGGAAGCGTCCGCGCCGTTTATTTACGACGAGGCGGAGGAGTACCGCAGAACCGTCGTTATGGTCAACGCGACGCATGATGACTCCTACGGCGTGGACTTCTTCCGGGTAAAGGGCGGCGACGAGCACCTTTTCGCGTTCCACGCGCTCTCAGATACTATTTACGAGACGCCCGGCCTGACGTTTGTAAAACAGGCGGACGAAAACGGAAACTATATCGGTTCTTACGCGGGTGAGAACGTTGAGTACGAAACCGCAAACATAACAAACGGGTTTTCGTACTTAAAGAATGTCGACCGCGCGAAAAACCCGGAGAGCAAAAAGCTCGAGGTTGATTTCAAAATTACCGACTTCAGGCGGATCGGAGCTTACGATCTTGACCTGCACCTGCGCCTTACGATGCTCAATGATTTCAATTTATCCGAGCTCGCGATAGCGGACGGCGCGCCGCCCCCGCAGAGCAACAACCCGAAATTGCTTAAATTTATGCTGGCCAAAAGAGAAGGCGTAAATCTTGATACGACCTTCGTAACCATTATGGAGCCGTACAATAAGAACCGGTATATAAGAGATATCGAGCGTGTCGCTGTGCGCCGGGCGGACGGCGCGCCGATAGGCGAGGGCGAGATTGTTCATGCCGTGCGTGTGCGGCTTAAGGAAGAGGGCCTGCCCGAGAGCGGACGTGTCGACTATATCGTGTATGCCGAGGATAATACGGTCGAATACATAATCGAAGACGGAGGTGAAGACGTATTCTCGATGCGCGGCTTTGTCGGGGTGTATTCCAAGCGAAACGGCAGCTGTGTTTACGCCTATGTGAACGACGGCAACAAGATAGGCGGAATTTCCGGTATTCCCGCGTACACCGGGCGGGTAGTCGACTTTACGCGCGACCTTTCGTTTAACAACACGATGACCGTGGAGTTTGACCAG
>JAAYXM010000187.1 GCA_012515925.1 Clostridiales bacterium | reverse complement strand
GTCGGACGGTCTTTTATCGAATACAACTTCGACTATTTCGGGTATTATATCCCCTGCCTTCCGGACAACCACGGTATCGCCTATCATTATATCCTTCTCGGCGATATAATCACGGTTGTGAAGCGTCGCGCGCCTTACAGTGACGCCCGCGAGATGAACGGGTTTAAGCACCGCGTTTGGCGTAAGTACGCCGGTTCTGCCGACATTTATAACAATATCCTCAAGAACCGTTTCCTTGCGCTCGGGCGGGTATTTATACGCGGCAGCCCATTTGGGAAACTTCGTTGTGCGCCCAATCCGGCTTTGATATTCAATTCTGTTAACCTTAACGACCGCCCCGTCTATCTGGAACGGAAGCTTCCCGCGAAGCTCGCCGAGCCTTGAAATCTCTTCTATTACCTCGTCAATTGTTTTAAAAGCTTTATAATACGGGCTTACCTTAAAGCCCAGTTTCTTCAGATAATCAAGGGATTCGGAATGTGTCTCAAACTCCGCGCCGGATATTGCCTGAAGGTTGAATATTATAATATCAAGCTCGCGCTCCGCGGTAATCTTCGGGTCAAGCTGCCTTAGAGAGCCCGCGGCGGCGTTTCTCGGATTAGCAAGGAGCGGCAAATCGTTTAGCTCGCGCTGACGGTTAATCTTTTCGAACACGTCCTTTGGCATAAACACCTCGCCGCGCACAAGCAGCCGCTCCGGCGCGTTTTCCACATATAGCGGAACGCTTCTGATCGTCCTAACATTGCTTGTCACGTCTTCGCCCGTGATTCCGTCCCCGCGCGTAACGCCGCGGATAAGTACTCCGTTTTCGTACTCGAGTGATACGGAAAGCCCGTCCACCTTAAGCTCGACGACGTATTCGGGATACCCGACCGCGTCACGAATGCGCGTGTCAAAATCACGCAGCTCATCAAAAGAAAATACGTCCTGAAGACTGTCCATCGGGACGGCATGGGTATGACTTCCGAAAGACTCAAGCGGCTTTCCGCCGACGCGCCGGGTCGGGGAATCCGGAGTAATCAATTCCGGGTGCCGCGCCTCGATTTCCTTTAAGCGCCGCATGAGCATATCATATTCATAGTCGGAAACAGTCGGCGAATCATAGACGTAATAGCTGATATCGTGCCGCCGTATTTCTTCCTTCAGTTTATTTAATTCCGCTAATACTCTTTCGTCCATATACGCATTATCGTCCTTACTAACGTATTTTTATCTAATTATACCATTTTCCCCCCGTGTTTTAAACACTAAATTATAACGTGGGCTCCCGCGTAAAATGCGGGAGCCCATGTTTAACACATAATTATTATAAATCAAGGATTCTCTTAATCAATACCGCGATTTCCGCGCGTGTCGCGTAGCTTTTCGGATTTATTTTCCCGTTGCTTCCCGCAATAATTCCGTTTTCGATAAGCAAAGCGGCAGACTGTTTAGCGTAATCCGAGATATCGTTTGCGTCACTAAACTGTGAAAGTACATCGGAAGATGCCTCCCGCAGAAGATACCCGGATTTTTCGAGCGCGCGCGCCGCGATAACAAAAATATCCTGACGGCTTATCTTTGCTGTGGGATTAAATCTGTTATCGCCTATACCGGTAACGATACCGCACCCCTTTGCGACGGCAAGCTCTTTTGAATAATAAGCATCCGCCGGCACATCGGAGAAGTTTTCAACCGAATCCGAAGTAAGATTTAATGCCCTTACAAGAAGGATTGCAAAATCCGCGCGGGTGATGTTGGTACCCGGCGAAAAAGTGTTCTCAGACGTACCTTTGATTACACCGGAATCCGCGAGCGAATTAATCGCTTCCATGGCCCATGGGTAATTTCCGATATCGGTAAACCGGCTGCCTGACTGCGTTGAAGTGACCGGATCGAGATTAATAACGGGGGGCGGTGCCATAACGGGGCCGCCTCCTCCTCCGCCGCCTCCGCCGCCGCCTCCGCCGCCTCCGCCGTTGCCTCCGTTGCCGGCACGGGTAACAGTAATTGAATAGGTTTTTTCATTGTTGCCGTCTTCGGATACCGCTTTAACGGCTATTGTATTTTTCCCGACACTAAGCGATATCGGGGCCGATGCTTCTTTTTTGTTTATTTTTATACTGGAGCCCACATGTACGGGAATTGGAGTAATCAGTATGCTGCTGACACTTTTATTTACCGAAACGGTATATTCCGTTATGTTCGAATTAAATGCGGGCTTAAGCTCGCCGGTGCTCAGTTTAATATCGGCAAGCGCGGCAACAGTTCCAATTTCGCCTGTTGTAATTTCAATTTGAGATAAACTGTTTTGCAGGTTTTTCATACTATCCTCGGCTATTATATATGCCGTGTAGCTGCTTAACGGTGAAAGCCCTGTTATTCTTACTGCTTCTTCCGCGTCGGAATTTATGCTTTTAGCTCCTTTTAAGCCTGAAGGCAGTGCGTTGTTTTCCGCGTCCGTTCCGGCTATTACCTGCTCAATATCCGGTACCGCGGCATCAGCGGGCAAAACCGCGTAATATGCGGTCGCCGGCTCATTAAGCTTGATTAAAACATTTGCCACCGTGCCGCCTGCCGATCCTGCTTTCGGGTAATCAGCCTCAAATACCGGCGGCGTGTTGTCAACCGTCAGAGTTGCCGAGGAACTATCCGACACGTTGCCCACCGCGTCTATTAAGAACAGTTTGTACATACCGTCGTCAGCCGGCGCGGCAATACTTGTGGCGAGACCGTTTTCCGTCTTTGTCATATTCGCCCCTTCGGTAAAAACCGTCGTTGCGGCAGGAGCGAACCAGACCTCGTTTGTAACGTCGCCCGAACTTTTTATCGTAACATCTTCGCCGCCCTTTTTAGTTACGCTTTTTGAAAATACAGTGTTTTGATTGTTCGGCGGTGTCGCGTCAACGGTTAATGTCGCGGCAGACGGCGCCGACGCGTTTCCCACAGCGTCCAGAACAAAGAGTTTATATATTCCGGTAGTTGCCGGAGTCATTATCGTTGTCGCGTCGCCCGCGGCCTTTGTTATCCGAGTGCTTTCTATGAAGTTAACCGTACCGGAAGGCGCGAACCATACGCTGTTTGTCGTGTCACCCGAACTCTCAATGGCCACCGGAACGCCGCCCTTGTTGGTTATACTCGACGCAAAGACCGAATCCTGATTAGTCGGCGGCGTGTTGTCAACCTTCAATTCCGCGGTTGAGGGCGCGGATATGTTTCCCGCCTCGTCTATTACATAGAGCTTGTATGTTCCCTCGTTTTCCGGCGCGGATACCGTCGCGGCGGTGCCGTTCGCGGCTTTTGTCATAGTCGCGCTTACCGAAAATTCGGCGGTCCCGTCCGGAGCGAACCATACGCTGTTTTTCGCGTCGCCCGAACTCGTTATTGTTACCGGGCCGCCGCCTTTCTGGATTGTACTGTCCGGGAAGACCGTGTCCTGATTATCCGGCGGTGTGTTATCAACCGTCAGAGTTGCAGTTGACGGATTTGAAACATCACCAACGAAATCCACGATATAAAGCTTATAGCTGCCTTCCGCGGCAGGGGCGGATATCGTTGTTGATTTACCGCCTATCGCTTTTGTCATGGTTTCCCCTTCAATAAACTCAACCGTGCCGGCGGGTGCAAACCAGATGCTGTTGTACGGGTCTCCCGAGCTGTTTATCGCTACCGGAGCGCCGCCCTTTTTGGCTGCGCTCGACGAGAAAACATAATCCTGATTAGACGGCGGAGAATTATCTACCGTCAATGTCGTTTTGGAGGGCGAGGACACTTCCCCGTCAACCACAAGATAAAGCTTATATGTGCCGAGTCTTTCCGGAGCGTATATGGTACGGGATTTTCCCGTTGCTCGCGTCATTTCCTGGCCTTCGACAAAGCTTGTTGTATTGTTCGGCGCGAACCATACTTCAATCGTTTCTTTCCCGGTAATATTTATTTCTACCGGCGTACCGCCTTTTTTCGTAATGCTTTCCGGAAACGTATAATTTGCCATTGTTGCCATAAAAATTTTCATCGCGTCGCTTAAGCCGTACCCGTAGGTATTATCCCGCCCCGAGCTGCCAAGGTCCTTCGCGTTATTAATAAGCAAATCACGTATCTGACTGCCGCTTAGGTCCGGAAATTGCGCCCATATCAGCGCGGCAACAGCCGCGACGGTAGTACATGAGGCGCTTGTTCCGTAAAATGTTTTTGAAAAACCTCCCGCGCCGGAAACGGATACACCGTCAATTCCGCACAAGTCGGGCTTAGACCTTGTTTTCGAGGTCGGATATGATATTGTCACGGGCCCGCGGGACGAATAATATCTGATATCCGTTGCCGAGGGCGGTTCGACGGCACCTACCGCGATTACCTCCGGTACAGCCTTGTGACCGAATATTGAGTCTTCGGGCGTTATATTATCCGCGTAAACCGAACTGCCATCTGATGGATACACATAAATTTCAAGCGTTTTTGTTTTGGCTTTCATTTTATGATTATCTACAATTATTACGCCGTCAATTTCATGCCCTGTGTTGTTTGCATAGGAAATATATTCAATCGGATAACCGTCACCGGGCTGCGAGTATTCGCTCGAATCAAGGGTATTACCCGAATCATAATCTTTGAGAAACAAGTCATAGTCATTGCCGGAATTACCAAACCTGTCATTCCATTGCAGAACTATGTCAACGCTCCCGCCGGCAGGCATATTTACATACAGAGGTTTATTGTGATATGAATTACTGCCGCTGACCTTCTGATACTGTCCCTGATAGTGTCTACTTGCGGAGT
>JAAYXM010000186.1 GCA_012515925.1 Clostridiales bacterium | reverse complement strand
TCGGAGAGGATATCGGAGAGAAGGTGCAGTCTTGATTATCGGAATCGGTATCGCGGTTATTCTTATCGAGCTGTTTTTTATGCTCCGTATCCGTACGATACTCGAGTATTCCGATAATGGATTTGCGTTCACGGTTAAGCTGCCGTTTTTCAAAATCGTACTCCCGAAAAAGGATATCGGAAACGCGGATAAAAAAAGCGATTCCGCGGAAAAGCCGAAAAAGCCGAAGGGCGGGGATATTCCCGATTTTAAAAGTATTGCCGGCCTTGCGCTTAAGACCGCGGGAAAGCTTATTCGCCGCGTAAGAATCGATGAGCTTGACGCGGATATTCTTATCGCCGGCAGCGACCCGTTTACGGTTGCGATGATGTACGGCGGCGCGGCTGCGTCTTTCGGCGTTATATTCCCGGTAATCGAGAATAATTTTAATATTATAAAGAAAAATATTAGAGTTAACGCGGATTTTAACGGGGGCAGCCCCCGGGTTTACTTTATGTCAAAGCAGTCCATAGCCTTGTGGAGATTACTCGCGATAATTCTGACTTTTGCATACCGTTTCCATAAACTGCAAAGAATTAAACTGAAAAAAATAACTGCGGAAAGAAAGGAAGGATAATATGGCGGATCATGTATTGAATGAAATTATGTCGGTGACGATGGACAAGCTGCGGAGCATGGTAGACGTTAACACCATAGTCGGTACGCCTATCAACACTCCCGACGGCGCGACGCTGATTCCGGTTTCCAAGGTGTCGCTGGGCTTCGGAACGGGCGGGTCGGATTACGGAGATAAAGGCACGTCGGTTATGTTCGGCGGCGGCTCGGGCGCGGGAATATCCATAGTACCCGTCGCGTTCCTTGCGGTATGCCAGGGTAATGTCAAGCTGCTTCCGGTCGCGGCGCCCCCGAGCACAACTGTAGACAGAATTGTTGAGCTTATCCCCGAGATAATAGACAGGATAAACAACTATAAAAAGAAGAAAAAAGCCGATGAGGATATAGACGAGGACGAAATCTGATTTAACAAGTATAATTCCCCTCAATCCTTCGTATGCTGAATGTAAAGTATCAGCGGAGGATTGAGGGGTTTTTGTGTTTAAAAAAGCAATTGTTTTAATAGTCACTCTGTTCGCGTTTTGCTTTTGCGGAAGCGCTCTCGATTTATCGGCGGAGTCCGCGGTTTTATATGAGACGACCACGGGCAAGGTGCTTTATGAAAAGAACATGAATAAACCAATGGGTATGGCTTCCACGACAAAAATAATGACGGCTCTTGTGGTATTGGAGAACGTAAACCCGGAGGATATTGTTACAATCAAAGAAAGCTGCACTAAAATTGAGGGCTCGTCGATTTACCTTAAGGCAGGGGAAAGAATATCCGTTTACGATTTGCTGCACGGGCTTATGCTTGAATCGGGAAACGACGCGGCGGCGGCGCTCGCGGATTATGTCGGACGCGGAGATACCGGCCGTTTTGTAGCGCTGATGAACCGGAAAGCGAAAATACTCGGGCTTAAGAATACGCATTTTACAAACCCGTCGGGGCTTCCCGACGAGGGGCATTATTCAACAGCGTTTGATATGGCGAGACTCGCGGCATGTGCCATGGAAAGCTCGGGCTTTCGTGAAATTGTTTCGAAGAGGACATATTCTGCGGGCGGTAGATTCATGAAAAACCATAACAGGTTTTTAACGCTGTATAAAGGCGCAGAGGGAGTCAAAACCGGTTTTACCCGCGCGGCGGGGCGCTGTCTCGTGTCAAGCGTAATGTCAAACGGTGTTCGGCTTATAGCCGTGACGCTATCCGCGCCGAATGACTGGAGGGACCATATAAATTTATACGATTACGGGTATAATAACTACTCCCGCCGCGTTTTTTTAAAGGCTTCCGAAAAGGTCGCGTCTTTACCCGTCGCAGGCTGCGAAAAGCCCGTTAGAATTGATGTTCTGGCGTCTTGTGAAATTCTTGCGGTGTTATCGAAGGAAGAGCTCGAAAAAGCCCGGCTTGAGATACACCTGCCGCGGTTTTTGTACGCGCCGGTCGAAAAAGGGGAGATTGTCGGCGTAGCGCGGCTTTATATTGACGATAATGAAATCGAAAGTATAAATCTGTTATCCGAAGGAAGCGCCGGATATTTCGAAAAGCCGGGCTTGTTCGATATTCTGCGCGGTATTATAAGACGAACGAAGAAGTAGGAGGAAAAAATTTGAATCATGACGGCATAATGAGTCCGAAGGCTATATCCGATTTTCACGCGGGTGTAAATTTTCGGGCTTATTGGTATCTGGGAGCGCACATGGGATTGTCAGGCAATAAAAAAGGCGTATTTTTCAGGACCTGGGCACCGAACGCCGAATGTGTATCCGTAGCCGGGGACTTTAACGGCTGGGACGGAAGCGAACATAAAATGAAGCGTATTTCCGACGGAGGAATCTGGGAACTGTTTATACCCGGTATAAAGGAATTTGACATCTACAAATACAGGATTAAAACCCGGGACGGCCGCGAGATTTTCAAATCCGACCCTTATGGGTTTCACAGCGAAACACGGCCGGGAACCGCGTCTAAGGTCTATGATTTAAACGGTTACGGGTGGGGAGACGAAAAATGGCTGGAATACAAGAAAAACATATCGATATTTAAACGCCCGGTTAATATCTATGAAATACATTTAGGCTCATGGCGAAGAAGAGATGACGGCAGCTTTTACGATTACAGGAGTCTTGCCGAAGAACTGGTTCCGTATATTAAGAAAACAGGGTATACGCATATTGAGCTCTTGCCGGTCTCCGAATATCCTTACGACGGTTCATGGGGATACCAGGTGACCGGCTATTACGCGGTGACCTCGCGCTACGGCGTTCCCAAGGATTTTATGTATCTGGTGGATTTATGCCACAGAAACGGAATCGGCGTGCTTATGGACTGGGTTCCCGCTCATTTTCCTAAGGACGAGCACGGTCTGTACGAATTTGACGGCGAATGCCTGTATGAGTATTCCGACCCGCTTAAGCGCGAGCATCCCGACTGGGGCACCAGGATTTTCGACTACGGACGCAATGAAGTAAAATGTTACTTGATATCTAACGCTATGTTTTGGGCAGACTATTTTCATATTGACGGTATACGCGTTGACGCCGTGGCGAGCATGCTATACCTCGATTACGGCAAGCGTTCGGGCGAGTGGCGCCCGAACAAATACGGCGGGCATGAGAACATAGAAGCAATCGAGCTTCTCAAAAGCTTAAACAGCG
>JAAYXM010000185.1 GCA_012515925.1 Clostridiales bacterium | reverse complement strand
TGTAAGTGTGGCGGTTTTTCCGTCGGAGCTTAAATCAAATTCCACACGGTCGCCCGACGAGCCGCTGCCGCTGACTTTGATATAATCGGTATACTGTACGCGGGTCTGCAGATTCCCGTAATTGTCCTCGAGAGCGCCTCCGTCTATCCTGAACTTGTTGCTGCTGCCGCTTAAGGCGGTATTCAGTTCGATTGTTATCGCGTTTGACGGATAGATATAAGCGCGGTCCTTGCTCGCGAGGCTAGAATACGAGCTGCCGTTTCTCGATATTTTGATATAGTCCTCCAAATCGATATTCGAGTTGGCAAGCCTTAAATCGCTGTTAAAGTATATCCGCACCTGACGGGCGTCCTTGTTGTATGAAACGCTGTAGTATGCGGGCGCGTCGCCGGAGTCGTAGCTGCCGCTGTCAAGATTGAAATAAACGCTTTCGATATCGCTTGAAAGCAATACTCCGCTTAAGGATGAAACGGTATTCCTCAATATCTTAATGCGGTTGTTGTCGCACGTAAATGCGGTCTTAAGAGTAACGATGACTCGATTGCCGGAGAATTCAACGGTGTCGCTGCTTGAGAGCGCCTTGTATGAGCCGCCGTTTCTCTTAATCTGCACGTTGGCCTTTACCTGGCTTGAGGTAAGACTCGGATTGGCTTTTACGCTGCCCGAAAACTGGAATGTAATTGTCTTATTTCCGTTTGACAGGTAGCTGCCCGTAGAGGGATTGTATACGGGCGCTCCGGAGCCCGAGGCGGCGATTAATCTGCCCGTTTCGATATCGTTGTATTGGACATTGCCGGCAGTGTCCCCGATACTGCCCGCGTCAATCTTTACGACATTATTGCTGCCGGTGAGCGGTTCATTGAATTTTACGGTAATATAATTATTTGAAATCGAAACGGTGTCCAGGCCGCCGAGAGCCTGATACCCCTCGCCGTTGCGGTTTAAATGAATATGTGATTTCAAAATCTCTATTGCCGCGGTAGATGACACGCCCGACGCGTACATGTTGACGATTTTCTCGTTAAAATAAATCGTCAGCGTCTTGTTATCGGAGCTTAAGTTTGTATTGGAATAGTCAATCTCCGGCGGATACGAATCAAACGCCGCGGAAATCTGTGGAGTTATAATATCCTCCAGGTTGATATTGCCTGTGGATACGTTTTTCAGTTTTCCGACAATAATTTTAAATTTCGCGCTGCTGCCCGAAAGCGGGCTATCGAGGTTTATTATTATTTTGCCGCTTGAGCCGTTAATCTCGATATCCTCGGACGCAATTGTCTCGGAAAATGTGGACCCGTTGCGCGCGAGCTTTATATAGCCGTTCTTTAACGCCGTGTCGTTCGGGTGCCCCGATACGGCCTCGGTGAATTGCAGCGTAACCTGCGTTTTCTTGTCGTTTATCGAAACGCCGTCGGACGCGAGCTTCGGCCCTTCAGCGTTAAATGTCGGTGAGGAGATGTTTTCCGTCTGCTCGTTTAACGCGCCAACCTCGATTATCACGTAGTTGCTGGCAGTATTTAATGAAGAGGTCAAAGAAATGGTCATGGTATTTCCGTTAATGCCGACGGAGCTGCCCGACGGAAGCGATTTCGTCGAATCGTTTTGTTTAAGCTTAATCCTGTTTTTTATATTATCAATGTTTATAGCGGAAATACTCTGATTGAATTTCAAGGTAATAACGGTTCTTGTTTCATTAAGGCTCACATCGGAAATCGCAAGATCCGCCGCGGCGGCGAAAATCCCCGCGGATAAACCGGCAAGTATTGCGATTACAAGAAAAAAGCTCATCGCGCTTCGTTTCAATCGGACCATATCCATTCTCCTTTTCCACATACAGTATTTGTTTACATATTTTATATATATAATAATATTTTATTATAACGGAAATGTCAATCAAAAGAATTCGGATTTTCCCGCTTTTCGGGGTACTGCATGGTAGGCATATAGGTCATTTAAAGTATCGCATCAAAAAATACCGGTCATGCGAAAAAACGCGGGTATTTTTTCAGAGACGAAAATAAATCTATTATTATCTTATTTTATCGACTGATGTCGTTAATATGTTTATACTATAAAAAAACATGTGTTTTTGTCCCTTTATTATGAAAGGAGTCTATTACTATGCTGCAAAAAAGTAAACTATCTATATCTTTATTTATTTGCATAGCTCTATTGTTCGGTATGGTCCCGTCAGGCGGGCTCCTGTTCGCGCAAGCGGACGGTAACTCCGAACCGGGTCTTTATATGAACTCGGTTTCGGCTGAACCGGGAGACCATGTTATCTTTACGATTAGCCTGGATTGTAACGAATACACAAGCTTGTCCTTGAATCTGGATTACGACGAGAGTGTATTGTCCTATGTTAACCACATTCCTATCGGCCCTTTGTCATCCTCGTGTACGGTTTCGGACAACCCCGAAACCGGGCTCATCAGTATTTCTTCCGATTCTGATGAGCCCCTCTATTGCGTCGGTCATTTTATAGCCGTTACTTTCGAAATAAAACATGACGCGCCTTGCGGCTTATATGATTTTTCTTTGCAGGGAAGCTTAACTGCGCCGGACCCCTTTGAAGGAGGCGACATTGAATATGAATTAACATATGAATACGCCTGTTTGATGGTTGACTGCCTTGAAGACCGACCGGCACTGACAATGGGCTCGGCTATGGGGAAAC
>JAAYXM010000022.1 GCA_012515925.1 Clostridiales bacterium | reverse complement strand
GGCATGTGATTGTCAGAACTTTCATTCTTCACCTGCTTTTAAAATCCTCTTTATATTCTCGGGCAAGACATTTGATACTATATATTTTACCTTGCTAATACGCGGTATAAAACCATTAACCGCGGTATTAAAGCCGGTATTCGCGAGTCTTTCAAAAAAGATACTCCTGTTCAGGTTGTAATCGGGCGGCCGGTACAGATTTTTATTTAATCTCACGGCGTCCTCTTCCGATACACGCTTTACGCGGTGAGCGGCGGAAAGCTTTTCAATCAGTTTTCTCCCTTTTTCGCTGCTTGCTATAATTAGCGATACCCCGTTATGCGGGTTTAGTTTTTTGTCAAGCCTGTCGATTCCCCAAAAATCCCCGATTGTTATGTCCGAAACCCGCTGTCTCCGCGCAAATTTACAGCCGTAACAGCATTTACGGTAATACAGCCGTGCGTAATAACCTCTTATATAAGTGTCCTTAAAGGAAAAGCGCTTTATTTCCCTGCCGTCGGAAAGCTTTATTTTTACACATTGGGAATCCCTTACTCCGAAAACGCTTCGCCTGTTCCGGAAAGAAAAACTCTCGACCTTTGATTTATTTTCTTCCTCGATACTTTTAACATATTTATCAAATACATATTGGCTCGGTACGCCGTGACAAATTACGTCTATCGTGAGAAGCTTGTCGTAATCCTTGCCGAGGAAGCCTTTAAGCCCCGCGATCTGGCACGGGGTCCCCGAATATACAACGGTTTCGCCTTTATCAAGAAATTCCCTTGCAATCGAAAAAGTATTGCGCGTGTCGCTCTGAATGTATTTGGATTTTCGAAAGACATTAATACCGTTCAAGCTTTCGGCATATTCATGACAAACCGATAAATCCTTATCCCATTTCGCACCGAAAACTTTAAGCTTCGCGGTATCGCAAAACCCGCGGGACAGCGCGGAGAACGCACCGCCGGAAGAGCTTTTTTTAATCTCATTTTTTTCCTTATTAATAAAACAGAAAAAGCTCTGCGGTTCTTCTGAAAATAAATCTTTTGTCATCGGGCATACTCTGTTGCACATATTGCAGCCGGTACACAAGCTCTCATCAGTTTCGGGATACAGAAAGCCCTCGCCGTCGGTCTTCATGCTTATACACTTCACCGGGCAAACCTGTTCGCACGCCTTGCAGCCATAGCAGTTTTCAATATCGGTTATCATATTCTCTCTCACTTTATAAGCTTATCATATACCGGCAACAGCGCCCTGTACGCTAACAGGCAGTTTTTTAAAAGGAAAAACTCCGCCCTTTTCATATAAGATATATTCCCTTTTATACTGTCGCCGTAATATGAAAACACTTCTTTTTTCAGCTCTTCCGCTTCTTTTTTGTATGTGATAATCGCATCTTTATGCCTGTAATACTGACGCAGCACGTCCATTCCGGTTTTGAAATGGTTATACTCGGCAAGTGAAGAAAGCTCGGGATATTTTTCTTTTATATCCTTAAGGATTTCCTTTGAAAAATAAGTCTGGTCAAACGTGGCTTTTCGAAATCCCAAAGTGGATATCGAGTTTTCCTGTTTAAGATATATGTATTTGCTTACGTCTTCAAACACTATCCTGTCAGACAGGCAGAATGCCTGATATGTATAATACTTATCCTCGTTTACGGTCCTCTCCTCGACAAAACGAATCTTTTGCGCAATCTCCGCCTTAAAAAGCTTGGTACAGCAGCTTGTTGCGAAAAGCCCACCCTTGAGCAGTTCTTTTATCGCTTCGCGCCTGTCAAATATATACTTCTTCCCCGTTCCGTATATATACTCGATTTTGCCGTTTAAATGATGAATTTCGGAGGCGCACATGGAGATATCCGCGTTATTTTCTTTTAAATTGTTAAGCAGAAACTCATATATATCCTGCTTAACAAGGTCGTCCGAATCCATAAACGTTATATAATCACCCGTAGCGTTGTTAAGCCCGACATTTCTCGCGGCGCATAACCCCCGGTTTTCCTGGTGGAACACCTTTATCCGGCTGTCTTTTGCGGCAAATTCATCACAGATTTCTCCGCTTCTGTCCGCTGAGCCGTCATTTACGAGTATAATTTCCAGATTATTATATGTTTGATTC
>JAAYXM010000184.1 GCA_012515925.1 Clostridiales bacterium | reverse complement strand
TGATTAATACCTCTTAACATAATATGATATATTCCGCTTGCACTTTTCTTTCTCGCTTGTCTTGGCATATTTTTCGCCTCGACAATAATATATCATATTTTCCTTATAACTGTCAAGACAACAGAACCGTCCCCTTGTCGCCTCTTTTGCGAAACGCCAAAACCGGCTCCGGATTATTTACTTTAGTTATTGTTGTCCCTGTTTCCGAACATGCGCACAATGATATCAAACGGGTCGTTATCTTCATTACCGGTGTCCGCCCCGCCGTCGGCACCGATGTCCGCGGTGTCGACAATTTCCTCAGTCTCGTCAACCGGCGCTTCCTGATCTGCCGGCTCCTCGGGCTTGCCTGGCAGCGGTTTTCTTCCCTCAAAGCCCGTGGCGATAACCGTGACGCGGATTTCGTCGTCCATCTCCTGGTCGAACGCCGCACCAAATATGATGTTGGAATCGGGATGCACAGACTGCCGTATCATCTCCGCGGCGGTCTCAACCTCGTCGAGGCAGATGTCCATAGAGCCCGTGATATTGATAATAACTCCGCGCGCGCCGTCGATAGACGTTTCGAGCAGCGGGCTTTGAATTGCCATCTTTGCGGCTTCGGCGGCCTTGTCCTTCCCTGAAGCCCTGCCGACGCCCATATGCGCATAGCCCGCGTCCTTCATTATCATCGTAACATCCGCGAAGTCCAGGTTGACGAGACCCGAAACGTTTATAAGCTCGGAAATGCTCTGTATGGCCTGTCTTAAAACATCGTCCGCGATTTCAAACGCGTTTAAAAACGTAATCTTCTGCTCGGATACCAGTTTCAGCCTGTCGTTCGGTATGACCACAAGCGAATCCACCTTTTCGCGCAGGGATTCCGTGCCCGACTCGGCCTGGATGGAGCGCACCTTGCCTTCCCAATTGAAGGGTTTTGTTACGACGCCGATTGTCAGTATCCCAAGCTCGCGCGCCAAGTCCGCGATTACCGGAGCGGCGCCGGTACCGGTTCCGCCGCCCATGCCCGCGGTTAAAAACACCATTTCGGTGCCCTCAAGAACCTTTTTTATCGCCTCACGGCTCTCCTCGGCGGCCTTCCGTCCTATATCCGGGTTGGAGCCCGCGCCGAGGCCTTTGGTAAGCTTCTCGCCGATTTGAATTTTATATGTAGCACTGGAGCTGCGCAAAGCCTGCTTGTCTGTATTAACCGCAATGAATTCGACGCCGCGAACGCCGGACATTATCATGCGGTTAACCGCATTGCTTCCGCCACCTCCGATACCGATAACCTTTATGGGAACAATATTATCTCTTTCAATATCCAGCTCAAAGGCCATAACACGAGTCCTCCCTGTTTATACTATTATTCATTTTATCAAAAATATACATTTGATTATATTTTATATGTTTTATGTTTACAGGTCAATAGAAATCTTTTTTTCTTTATATTTTTTTGCAAGAATATCAATGTAATTTTTACCTGTTTATATCAGATTTTCATTTTTTTATGTTTTTTACCGGTATTCGACACGGGTTCATTCGGGTTTAAACCTCGCCTCGCCGGGGTTTGTCAGCGTAACGGTGCCCTTGTCGGTTTCCTTAAGCTTGTCCCTAACGGCGTTAAACATCTTTATTTTCGCGTTTATATCCGAGACATCACCCAACACCACCTTAAGCCTGTTCTGATATGTAAAGCTCAGCGAGTAGAGCTTAGATATATCAATCAGGTTTATTTGCGGAATAAGACCGTGCTTGTGCAGCCCGCTCGTTATTTCGGAAAGCGCCGGGATTTTTCCCTGTTCCTCAAACGACACCTTGCTGCCGGGCAACGGGGACATAAGGGACGCGCCGACAATTTGCGGCACTACGAGCTTAAACTCCGCGCGTTCAAAGCTTTCGAGCAAATACCCGTCGGACGCGACAAGCCAGATTCTGTCATCCGCTTCAATATATCCCGCCGGGGTACGTTCGGTTACTGTAAAAATAAACGTGTCCGGAAACCGCCTGTTTATTTTAATCTGTCCGATATACGGAAACTTCTTAAGGATATTCGAGGAAACCTTGAACTTATTAACCGAAAACATGTTTTCGCCGGTTTTTATCCCGGACGCTTCGATTATTTCGGCGGGGCTGTATTTTGAAGTACCGACAACCTCGAACTTCGCGACCTTCAGAAAAACCGTAATCGACGTGATTATAGCGCCCGCGACTATAAGAACTGTCAAAACCGTCAGGATAGACCCGAAGTTTCTCCGGCGTCTTTTCTTTCTGCGTCTCGCCAATGGCTCCCCTCCCATCTTCTGTATAGTCTATTCCACCCTGCGAATCTTCGCGCCGAGCTGTGAAAGCGTGTTCTCTATATGCTCATATCCGCGGTCGATATGTGAAACGCCCGTAATTTCGCTTGTTCCGTCGGCGCCGAGCGCGGCTATTATCAACGCCGCCCCGCCGCGCAAATCCGTCGCGGCAACCTTCGCCCCGGAAAGCTCACGTACCCCGTACACAAGCGCGACCTTTCCCTCGATTTTTATATCCGCGCCCATTCTTATGAGCTCGCTGACATGCCTGTAACGGTTTTCGAATATGTTTTCGATAAAAACCGTCGTTCCGACGCACCGGGTAGTAAGCGCCATCAACGGCGGCTGGACGTCCGTAGGGAAACCGGGATACGGCATTGTCCTGATTGAGCGGAACGCGCACAGCGTCCCCGTACGGCGCACCAGCGCGCAGTCCCGTCCCAGCGTCACGCTGCAGCCCGCGCCGTTTAAAAGCGACGTAACCGTCATAATATGCTCGGGAATGATTTTTTCTATCAAAACCTCCCCGCCCGTCATGACCGCCGCGATAATGTAAGTCGAGGCGACAATCCTGTCGGGGATAACGAAGTGTTCGGCATTATGAAGCCTAGCCCCGCCGACAATCTCTATGGTCGAGCTGCCCGCGCCGGATATATTCGCGCCCATCGCGCGCAGAAACCTCTGCAAATCCTCGATTTCCGGCTCCCGCGCCGCGTTGAGTATTCTTGTCGTACCCTTGCATGAAACCGCGGCGAGCATTATGTTTTCCGTCGCGCCGACACTCGGGAACGAAAGGATAATATCCTTTCCCTGCATGTTGTCCGCCGTGCAGGTAATATGCCCGCCCTCCTCAAGAACGGCGCAGCCCAATTCCCTGAGCGCGGCAAGGTGCAAATCAATCGGCCGCGGGCCCAGCTCGCAGCCGCCCGGGAACGTAAGCGATGCGCTACCGCACCTGCTTATAATCGCCCCGAGAAAGATAACCGAGGACCTCATCTCCCGCATCAGGTTATCGGGAATATCGTTGCATGTCAGATTGGAGGAATCGATAATTACTACGTCCTTCTCGCGCTTTACCGAGCAGCCTAAGTACTTAAGAATGTTTACGGCCGAGCTTACATCGCGCAAATCCGGACAATTATGTATGATGCTTTCACCGCCGTTGAGCAGCGCGGCGGCCAGTATCGGCAATACGCTGTTTTTGGAACCGTGCACCGAAATCCTGCCGTTTAACGGAATATTCCCGTCTATTATCAGTGCGCCCATATAATATCCTCCTGCAGCCTGAAATAGTAGAGGCTTTTGAGAGGTGCGACTTCTGTTTCAAACGCCCCACCATGCCTACAGGATATACTATGCTTTCATGCGCGTTCGGGTGAATTTCATTGAATGCGCGTATGATTTCGGTTTTTTAGTATTGATATTATTTCGTTATATATGCGCGCCGTCGCGTCGAGTATCGCCATACCGCCGAGCTTTTCTGACATAGCGGCGCGTCTTTCGGGGCTCTCCAGCAATTTTGCGACAAGGTTATACAGTTTATCGGGGGTCGCGTCCTTTTCCAAAAGCACTTCCGCCGCCCCGGCGTTTTTCAGTACATTGGCGTTAATCTCCTGATGGTTCGCGGTCACGTTCGGTGACGGGATTATGATTGCGGGCTTTCCGAGCGCGGATATTTCGCATAGCGTCGACGCGCCAGCCCTGCACATGACCAAATCCGCCGCGGCGAGTACGCGCGGCATATCGCTTATATATTCGCGTATCCCGATAAACGGAAACTTCTCCGGGCTGTAGCCGTTTTCGCGAAGCTTTTCGGGCATCCACTCAAAGCCGAACCTGCCGGTTGCGTGTATGTGGTGGAACCGCCCGGGGTCTTTCATCTCGGTCTTAATGAATTCAAGCATTATATTGTTCATGTCCCGGGCGCCGAGAGACCCAAAAAAACTCACAAAAAGCGGCTTGTCCGTAAGCTTCAGCTCGCGTCTTGCCTGCTCTCTGTCCTTAAACAGGATATCCTCGCGTATCGGCATGCCGACGACCTTTATATCCGTGTTTTTAAAGAACCTCCGGCTCTCGGCGAAATTCACCAGAACCCGACTCGCGTATTTTGATAAAACCCGGCTTGTAAGGCCCGGGAACGCGTTCGCCTCGTGAATCAGCGTCGGTATTCCCGACCTTGAGGCCCTGTAAATCACGGGGAAGCTCACAAATCCGCCGGTGCCGATAACTATATCGGGTGAAAAATCGCGGATAATCCCGTCCGCGGCTTTAAGCGCGTTTAACGTTTTGTATAATACCCGGACGTTGCGGCGTGCCGCGCCGAAGCTTGCTTTGCGCTGAAAGCCCTCGATATCAATGGTTTTTATCTTATACCCGGCTTCGGGCACAAGGCGCGCCTCCATACCGCCGGATGCGCCCACAAAGCAAATCTCCGCCTCCGGGTGACGTTCCTTGATGAATTTCGCGACGGCGATGGCCGGGTTTATATGGCCTCCCGTCCCGCCGCAGGCAAACATTACCCTCATACCAAACCTCACTTACCCCGCTTTCGGGGCGGGTATATATCTTGATACCGATAAAACTACTCCCATTTCCGCGAGCAGGATTAATAGCGCGGTGCCGCCGTAGCTGAAAAACGGCAGTGATGCCCCGGTTACGGGCAGAACGCCGGTTACAACCGCGATATTCAAAAAAGTCTGAAACGCTATCAGCGTCGTAATTCCCGAAACTAAAAGAGCCCCGAATTTATCGCGCGCGTGGAGCGCAATCCAGTACCCCCTTAGAATCAAAAGTACAAACAGAAGGATAACAATAACCGCGCCTATAAAGCCGAGCTCCTCGCATATGACCGCGAAAATAAAATCGTTATGCGCTTCGGGCAAATACAGGTATTTCTGCCGGCTGTTGCCGAATCCGAGGCCCAGTAGGCCTCCCGAGCCGATTGCGTAAAGGGACTGGATTATCTGATACCCTTTGCCGCGCGGGTCGACGAACGGGTCAAACCAGATTTCAACACGCTTTCGCGCGTAATCAATGAAATTAATCGCGATAAATCCCACGGCGCCCGCGGCGCCGAGTGAGCCCGCGAACCAAAGCCAGTGTGTTCCGCCGATAAACATCAGCGCGGCGCCGACGCCGATAATCAGAATCGCGCCGGACAAGTGAGGCTCAAGATACATAAGCCCGCCGATGGTACCGAGCACTAACACAAACGGAAGGACTCCGTACCTGAATGTGCGCATTTTCTCGGAATATGTGGATATCATGCTCGAAAAGAAAAATATTACCGCGACCTTGGCAATCTCCGAGGGCTGAAACGTAGTGAACCCTAAATTAATCCAGCGTTTTTCGCCGTAGTTGCCGACGCCGATAAAAAGCACCAGTATAAGCAACCCGATACTCACGATAAGCAGAAGCGGGGAGAGAATCTTAAATCTCCTGTAATCCATATAGCTTATCGCGAACATTATAACAATGCCCGCGGCGGCAAACAATGCCTGACGGATAAAATAATAGGCTGACGGCAGGTTTTTGTAATAAGCCGTCGCATAGCTTGAGGAGAAAACCATAACAAGCCCGATTCCGAGCAGCAGCAGTACAAGAATCAAATACGGGTAATCCATATCTCCGGCCGGCTTCGCGGCAGATTTCTTCTTTGCCATAGTCCCCTCCGTTTACATGAATAATCTGCTAATAATACTGAAAAAACCGATTGCGCAGCCGAGCGCGGATACCGCGGCAAACACCGAGCAAATGCGCTTTTCGCTCATGCCGCACATCTCGTAATGATGATGCAGCGGCGCCATTTTAAAGACTCTTTTGCCGTTCGTAAGCTTAAAATAAAGAACCTGAATAATAACGGACGCCGCCTCGATAACATACACAATCCCCGCGATAAGCAGGATAAGCGGCATGTCGTAAGCGAACGCGAGCGCGCACACGGCTCCGCCTATAAACAGCGAGCCCGTGTCGCCCATAAACACCTTCGCGGGGTTATAGTTATATATTAAAAACCCAAAAAGCGCGCCTGAAAGCGATGCGGACACAAGAGCCGCGCCCGTTGTCTGAGAAAGCGCGCCGATTACGGCGAACATGAGCAATACCGGCAATGTTACACATGCCGCAAGCCCGTCTACGCCGTCCGTCAGATTCGCGCCGTTAACAAACCCCACTATGAATATAAGCATAAATATCAGGTACGGCACCCAGCTTACGGGAATCGTATAGTCTATAAAAGGTATATACAGATTTGACGTAAAGTCGCCCAAATAGCGCAAAAACGACAGGAAAACGGCCGCTGCGGTAAACTGCAGAATCAGCTTTTGCATGACCGTAAGGCCCTTGTTTCGCTTTTTGACAACCTTCGCGTAGTCGTCTATATACCCGATCCAGCCGAAAATCGCCGCGAACGCGAAAATCAGTATATGCCTTACGTCACCTTGCAGCATTTGCGGAAGTCCGGCCAGAAACACCGAAATCCCGCTTCCGAGTATAAACATAATTCCCCCCATCGTCGGGGTCCCTTGCTTGCCCATATGCCATTTCGGCCCGATTTCCAGGATACTCTGTCCTATTTTCAGCTTTCGAAGATACGGAATAATAAGCTTTCCGGAAACCGCGGTCACAAAAAACGCCAAAAGCGCGGCGAATATCAACTCAACAATCATAGCTCCACCATACCCGTTTAAATTCTTTACTCTTCCTCAGTCAGCCTGTTTACTATCCGTTCCATTCTCATGCCCCGGCTGCCCTTGACCAGAACCGTGTCCCCGCATTGTATCAGGCCGGAAATCCGCTCCAAAAGCTTCTCCACGGTATCAAACGTCAATATACCATCCAGGTTCATACCCGCGTCGCTTGCGCCATATTTATAATATTTCGCGTTTTCGCCGCAGACAACAAGCATATCGCATCGGCTCGCGGCTGCCATACCCGTATTGTAATGCGCCGCGGCGCACGCCTCTCCGAGCTCGAGCATATCGCCTAAAACCGCTATCCTTCTGCCTGTACAGCCGCAAAGCAGGTCAAGCGCGGCGAGCATCGAGTCGGGGTTCGCGTTATAGCAGTCGTTTATCACCGTAAACCCGGCATACCCGATAATCTTTTGCCTGTACCCAGTATTTACGAAGTCGGAAAGCCCGGCGGCGATGTCCCGCTCGTCTATATTAAAATTCATCGCGACGCAAATCGCGGAAAGCGCGTTTTTTATATTATGCATGCCGCCGCACGGCAAATAAAACTCAGTATCAAAACCGCGGACGCGAAACTTTAAACCGTCGATATCTCCCGATACAAGGCTTCCGAATACGTCGGCATCGCTGTTTTCGACACCGAAATACATTGTTTTAAACGGAAGCTTCCCCTTAAGATCCCAAAGCAATTCGTCATCGCCGTTTAAAACCAGAACCCCGTCCGGCTTCAAGCCGTCCGTGATTTCAAGCTTTGCGCGAAGCACCCCGCGCCTTGACCCGAAGAACTCGATATGCGCCTCGCCGATACATGTGATAACCGCTATATCCGGACACGCGATTTCGGAGAGTCTGGATATCTCCCCGAAACGGTTGGTCCCCATCTCCAAAACCGCGGCCTCGTGACTTTTGTTTATGCCGAACACCGAAAACGGCAGGCCTATCAGGTTATTGAGGTTTCCGAGTGTTTTATGGGTGTACAGCTTTCGCGACAAAACGCCTGCCGTCATTTCCTTCGTTGTTGTTTTGCCCACACTGCCTGTAATGCCGATTACCTTTACACCAAGCATTCTCCTGTAACCGTAAGCTATATCCCCCAGCGCCTTAACCGTGTCCGCCACAATTAACTGAGGTACGGAAACGTCCTCAATCCGCCTTTCCGCTAAAACGGCGGCCGCCCCGGCCTCCTCGGCGGATTTTATAAAATCATGCCCGTCAAAGCACTCGCCGCGGATAGCCACAAAAAGGTCACCGCTTTTTACGACGCGGTTGTCCTTGCTGATGCCCGTTATTTCCGCATGGGGCAGATTGCCGCAATCCGCGCCGCAAAAGCCGGCCGCCTGTTCGAGCGTAAGCATATCCATTATATATAAGCCCCCACAAATTTACTCGTTGAAGAACTCCGCGACTATTTCGCGTTCGTCCATATGATACTTTATATGATTAATTTCCTGATATGTTTCATGCCCTTTTCCCGCAAGTACAATTATATCATCCTTTTTCGCGTTCGCCAACGCGTAAAAAATCGCTTCCCGTCTGTCCGGTATCACAATATAGTCCTTCCTCACCCGCAGGATTCCGGGTATG
>JAAYXM010000183.1 GCA_012515925.1 Clostridiales bacterium | reverse complement strand
GTCTCAAAGTCAGGCGGCTGTATATCCGCCATAAGCCCCCATTCGAAGCGGGTCCTGAGCCGTTCCTCCAGTGTGTTCATATCCATCG
This sequence comes from Clostridiales bacterium, assembly GCA_012515925.1. GTDB lineage: Bacteria > Bacillota > Clostridia > Oscillospirales > JAAYXM01 > JAAYXM01. The sequence continues at coordinate 2,863 of JAAYXM010000183.1, read as the reverse complement.
GAAGCCTGTCCGAGGTGAGAACAATCTGCTTTTTCGCCTCGTAAAGCGTGTTGAACGTGTGGAAAAACTCCTCCTGAGTGCTGACTTTTCCGGCGATAAACTGTATATCGTCAACCAGAAGCAGGTCGGTGTTCCTGTATTTATTGCGAAAGTTTGGAATTGTGCGGTTACCGAGAGCTTCTATCAGTTCGTTGGTAAAATCGTCACCCTTGACATAAGTGATTTTGAAATTCGGAAGTTTTCTTTTTATAGAGCCCGCGATAGCATATAGCAAGTGGGTTTTTCCGAGGCCGCTGCCACCGTATATCAGTAGCGGGTTATATGACGTAGCCGGGGCGTGGGCAACCGCCTTTGCGGCGGCATGCGCGAATTTGTTCGACTCGCCGACGATAAACCTCTCAAACGTGTACTCGCTTTCCTCGGCGTTGTCATCGTCAATATCCTCGGGCATGGTATCCTCGGCGGAATAGACCTCGAGCATTATATCGGAAGAAAAAAGCTTATACAAAGCCTCCTTGATTTTTCCCGAATGATGGTTTAAAATAATATCCTTCTTGAATTTAGCCGGCGTTTTCAGAACAAACTTATCGTTTTTCAGAGACACGGCTTTCGCGTCGTCAAACCATGTCGATATAGTGGTAGAGCTCATACCAAGCTCGTTTTCCATAATATAAAGAACTCTTGTCCACACATCCGCGGCGCTGTTCATTTTGACTTGTCCCCCAGTATAATGATAAACGCGAAAACACGTTTTTAAAGCGAATAAACTCTTAAATATTATAACAGAAAATTTACGGATATGCAATTAAATTATTACTGATAAACACTATATTTTTAACGATTGCGTTACAATTTAAGCACAAAAAAACAAATCACTTTTTTATAATCGCAAAGCAGGAAAATAATTCGAAAGTGCGTAAACCGGGGCATGTTTAATCACGACTCTTAACACGGGAAATTCATGGAAATTTACGGTATTGACATTTTGCCGATACTTAATATATAATATTCGATGAGCTATTGCGATTTCGAAAGCTTGTTTAAAGCTTTTCGGTGTCGTCAAACGCTTTACAGGGAGGTGCACAGAATGCTTCGGACATATCAGCCTAAAAAGAGACAAAGGTCAAAGGAACACGGATTCAGAAAAAGAATGAAAAACCGTAACGGCAAAAAGGTGTTGGCCAGAAGGCGCTCTAAGGGAAGAGCACGATTGACCCATTAATTTTAAGATGGAAATATTACGAAAACGGTAAGTGGTAAGTGGTGATATCGCTCGGATTATATGGGAGAGGTGTCTCCTTTGTCTTGCGCCATGTCAGCTTATTACTTGCCTTTTTACGTAATGGCGGAATTTCTACGGGAGCGTTGCATGCGTTATACGAAGGCCTTAAACAACAATAAGGATTTTATCAGTCTTTATAATCGCGGAAAGAACGCGGTTACGCCGTTTCTTGCCATGTATTGCAGAAAAAACGGCTTGCGATTCAACCGGCTGGGTATAACGGTAAGCTCCAAAATCGGGAAAGCGGTTGTCAGAAACAGGGTCAGGCGCAGAATCAAAGAGGCATACCGGCTTAACGAGGATAAGTTTAAAACACCATATGATATTGTTATTGTTTCAAGAGTCCGCGCGGCAAACGCCGTGTTTTCCGAAATCGAGGAATCGGTGTTAAGACTCGGGAGGACTCTCGGGATTATCGGGGAAGTTTAGAAATGTCGCGACTGCTCGTTTTATTAATCGGTTTTTATCGAAAGTGCATATCCCCGGCAAAGCCGTCATGCTGCCGGTTTACACCCACGTGTTCGAAATACGCGATTGAGGCAATAACCAGATACGGAGCAATAAAGGGAGGGTATCTCGCGATACGGCGGTTACTCAGGTGTCATCCCTTTTCCGGGAAGTCCGGATATGATCCGGTTAAATAAAGGGGAAATGTTATAAAACTATGGGTTTATTCAATAATATTATCAGCCGCCCTTTCGGTTGGGTTTTATACCAGTTGTTCGAATTGGTCGGCTCATATGGGGTCGCGTTAATTCTTTTTACCGTGTTTTCCAAAATAATTATGCTGCCGTTCCAGATGAAGAGCAAAAAGGGCATGATGGAAATGCAGCGCATTCAGCCCAAGCTCAAGGAGCTTGAAAAAAAATACAAAGACGACAAGGAAAAATACGCGATTGCGGTACAAAAGCTGTATAAAGATGAGGGAGTCAGCATGATGGGCGGCTGCCTGCCGCTTCTTATTACGATTCCTATTATGATAGGCTTGTATCAGGTTGTCAGACAGCCGCTTACGTTCATGTTCAGCTTAAGCGGGGACGCAATCAGGCAGATTGCCGGCATTGTAAATGTTCCGATAGAAGGAAGCAACCTGAGCACGCTTGAAATCGAGATTGCCTCGAAAATGGGCGCGTTTAAGGACCAACTCGCGGGCATTATAGGAAATATAAGAACGATAGATTTCAACTTTTTGGGGATGAACCTCGCGCGGACCCCGAATTTTTCGTTTGAAGCCGGTAATCTGATTGAGAACTGGATTATCCCCGTTCTGTCCGGCGCGACGTCGTTTCTGTATTCATGGACGGCGAAGAAATACCAGCCCGCCGCCGCCGATACACAGGCCGGCCTGGGTATGATGACATATCTTATGCCGCTGATGTCGGTTTACATCGCGTTTCTTGTGCCTGCCGGACTCGGGTTTTACTGGATTGTCAACAATATCCTGATGACGCTGCAGGAGCCGGCGCTTAACCGGTATTACACAAGGAAAAAAGAAAAAGATAATAATCCTACTGGAGGTTCATAAATTGAGTAAAAAAATCGAAGCTACCGGGAAAACAATAGAAGAAGCGATAGAAAACG
>JAAYXM010000182.1 GCA_012515925.1 Clostridiales bacterium | reverse complement strand
TCGATATCCTTGGAGAGTACATCATAAGCCTTTGTCTTGGCGTTGAGGAGAACGTTGCCGATAACCTCAACCTGGGAGTATCTGTTCTCATTGCCCTTAGCTCTGAAGTACACGTCGACCATGCAGCCGAGCATCGTATCTTCGAGAGCTCTGTCAACCTCTAACAGTTTCGCGTCGTTATCCTCGGTATAGTAGAGAATATAAGAGTGATCTTCGCGCGCTGTCGAGATGTTGCCGTTGTCTAACAGATCATTGATCAATTCGCCATCTTTATCTGTTTTGATATAGAAGTGTTCGTTAGCGACAACCTGACCGGTAACATGGATTAAACCCATAACGGTTTCGCCGAGAGTCTTGTTCTCTTCGTCGTCCATGTTGTACTGGGAACCCGCACCGGTAAACGCGTTGTAACGATAAACCGGGGCAAATATCGTGTTTCTCATGAGCTTGGCAACCAACTGACGGGTCGCAAGCTCGGTGGAGTTTCCAACCCAGCCGTCATATACGCCGAGTCCCATAGCCTTGGAAACAACATTGCCTATCCAGTTCGAGCCGCCGAAGCCTTCCTTGGCCGGGTCGCAGCCGAGAAGGACAAGCAGCATCTTGCTGACTTCCGCAACCGTGATGTTGCCGTCCGGCTTGAAGGTGCCGTCACCGTAGCCGCCGACAATATTCTGGTTGGCGCAGTAGTTGATATAACCCTTTGCCCAATGGTCACCTACGTCGTTGAACTTGCTGGTCTGAGCGCCAAACAAGCTCCCGTCGCTGTCCGCGCCGTACATAAGCACGTAAACCATCTTACAGAATTCGGCGCGCGTAATGTTACCGTTCGGTCTGAAATCGCCCTCCGGGTAACCGCCGAGAATCTTGAGCTCTACCAACATGCTGACATCGTCTTTGTACTCGTCGCCTATATCAGCGTCATCGGTAAAAGCCGCACCGGCAAACAGAGTAAGCGAGAACGCGAACACTAATGCCAGCGCAAGAATTTTCTTCAAATTCTTCATTGGGTATTTCCTCCTTGTTAATATAATTTTGGCTTTTAGCCTTTTACGTGTAACATAATATACCAATAAAACTGGATGGTCAATACATTTCCGCCAGGTGTAATATAACTGTAACATTAGGGAAATAAACGCGTAAAGCGTATTTTTGTCTCCCCGGCGCGTGATTCGCCGGGTTTAAGATATATCAGGGCTTCCTTGGTGTTTTGCGCGTCGGGAAGCGCGGTCCATGGCTCGACGCAGGCAAACCCGGCGTCCTCCGGCGACCATACGACATAATATTTATATATATCGGAAGCGCTGATTGAAACCTTATATCCCAAACCCGTATCCAAAACAGGGGGTTCATCGCCTGTTTTTTCAACGATAAACTCGGTAAAGCCTTCAAACCCGCTCGCCCCGCCGCGCTCCTCTCTTTCTCCGAAGACCGTGGCCCCGTGCAGAAACACCTTTGCTTTTTCCCTGTCAATTCTGAAATACGGATGCAGGCCGAAGCTCATCGGCATATCACGGCCGTCCGTGGTGTTGACGGTTTTCTGTCGTATCGCGAGAACGTCGCCTTTAAGCGAATATGTATACTCAAGCCTGAAATCAAACGGGTATTGCCGTCTTGTCCGCTCATCGCTCTCAAGATAAAGCGTAACCTCCGCGGCTCCGGCGGTGTTGCCGCTCAGTACCTTCCACGGCATGCTCCGCGCAAACCCGTGGATTTCCATCGTATACGCGGTATCGCCGATATAATATGTTTTATCCTTAAGCCTGCCGCATATCGGGAACAGTACGGGGCACCCGCCCCTTACGTTTGCGGTCGTATCGTAAAACGTGTCAGTGTCAAGATACATTATTTCAGGCCAGCCCGGGCAGAAGCTTGTCAGAATCCCGCCGCGCTCCGCCGCGATTCGGGCTGTCGAGCCGCTTATTCTGTCCTCAAGCGCGATTGTGTTGAAATCCTTATTCTCAGCACAAACCGAATACATGAAATCTCTCCTTGTTTCCGCGCGTTATTCGGCCGCCCTACGCCTTAGTATCGAGCCGGGAGCCGCGCGGCATGGCAGTTTTATATTAAAAATCTCCATTGGCTTATTAATCATGTCAAGCCGTGCGCCGTCAGTGGCGAAAAACCCGTCCGCGGTAAAACAAACGGGGATTTTGCCGGGCTGCAAAAGCTCGAGCACATCGCCCGAAAAAATCCGGTTTTTCAGCTGTGCAGCGGCGTTTCCGTTATCATCGCATTCCCTGACAACCGCGACAATATCCCAGGCTCTGATATAATCGGAATCGGCCGTATGCTGCCCCGCGATATCCCCGAAAAAAAAGCCCGTGCAGTACTCGCGGTGACTTACCTTTAATACCTCGTCCGCCCAGAACCCGTCCGGATTAAACTCATCCGGCGCTTTAAAATACGAATCTATCGCCGCCCTGTACGCGTTGGTGACGACCGCGCAGTAATAGGCGCTTTTCACGCGCCCCTCGATTTTAAAGCTGTCAAGCCCCGCCCGTACAAGCGCGGGTATATGGCTTACCATGCATAAATCCTTCGCGTTCAGGATATATGAGCCTGTTTCGTCTTCTCTTATCTCGAAATGCTGCCCCGGCCTTTTCTCCTCCACAACCGTGTATTTCCAGCGGCACGGCTGGGCACAGCTTCCCATGTTCGCGCCGCGCCCCGTCATAAACGACGAGAGTAGGCACCTTCCCGAATAGGACATGCACATCGCGCCGTGGACAAACGCTTCGAGCTCAAGCCGCGGATTCGTCTTCGCGCGTATTTCGGCAATATCATCGAGACTTAACTCCCGCGCGAGCACAATCCTGTCAATACCCATGTCAAACCAGCTTTGCGCCGCGATGTGGTTTGAAACGCTGACCTGCGTGCTCAGGTGATATTTAAGCTTCGGCGCGTGTTTTTGCGCAAGTCCCAGTACCCCGAGGTCCGCGACGATTACGGCGTCCGCGCCCGCGTTGCCGATAAACTCAAGAAAATCCGGTATTTGTTCAATATCGGCGTTTCCCGGCAGTATATTGCATGTAACGTAAACGCGTTTGCCGCGTTCGTGCGCAAGACTTATCGCGCGCGGCAGCTCCCCGTCGGCAAAGTTATTTGACGCGGCGCGCATGCCGAACCTCGTGCCGGCGAGATACACAGCGTCCGCGCCGTAGCGCAGCGCGAATTCAAGCTTTTCCATATCACCCGCGGGGGATAAAAGCTCCGGCTTTTTCATCCTCTCACACTCCACGGCAGGGACGGCGGGCCGTCCGCTTTCAGACTACTCACGCGTTGGGTTGAGGTTCGGTTTCTTTATATGCTCCTCGTATGTTTTCGAAAATTTATGCGTACCGTCCTCCTGAAGCGCGAAGAACAGATAATCCGTATCCTCCGGGTACAGCGCGGCCTCCAGCGAGTCCAGCCCCGGGTTTGCAATCGGCCCGGGCGGGAGCCCCTTGTTCCTGTAAGTATTATACGGGCTGTCAACCCTTGTGTCCTCTATCGTCAGCCGCTCCTTCCTCTCCCCTAACGCGTACTGTATAGTGGCGCAGGACTCGAGGTACGGATATGTTTTGTTCTTAAGCCTGTTGTGGAATACCGACGAAATAAGCGCGCGGTCCTGCTTTGACGCCTCTTTTTCGATAATAGACGCGAGCGTTACGATTTCATGGACCGAAAACCCGAGCTGCCCGGCGCGCTGTTTCATATTTTCGGTAAATTTCTTTTCAAAATTCGAAAGAAACTTATTTACCACCCTCGCCGGGTCATCGTTTAAATAAAACTCATAGGTGTCGGGGAACAAAAAGCCCTGGAGCCGCGTGACCTCGCCTTTTTTCAGATCCTTAACAAACCCGGATTCAAACTCATGGTTTGCCAATACCTCGCTTAGCTCCTCGCGGGAGCAGACGCCCTTCGCGGCTAAAAGCTCGATAATCTGCTTAATCTCATAGCCCTCGGGTATTGTCACGGTAACGGTTTCCCGGTAGCTCGACTTACGTGTCAGCATTCTGACAAGCGCGCGATAATCCAGCGCCGCGCTGGGCTCGTGCTTTCCCGCGACGAATCTGACGTTGTCGGTCGAAAACCGGACGAACAGCGCGAACAGATTAGGGTGCTTGATAATGCCGGCATCCTTCAGAATTCCGGCGACCTGTCCCACCGAAGCGTTTTCGGGTATCTCGATAACCGCGGAATAATCGGGCTTCATCAATGCGAACATCTCGTTCGCGGCGACGATTACAAATGCCGAAAGAAGCATCGCCGCACCCAGCACAAACGCCGTATACATCAGTACCTGCGTTCTGTTCTTTTTCCGCCGTCTATCCCCACTGCCTGAATTAGTCATTGTTTTTCCCTCTTTCGATGAATGTAGCAATTAATGAAATATACGCATATTATGTAGCAGAGCCAATCAAGTGAGGTGATAAATTAATGTTTAAGAGCTTTTCGGATGATGGCTTCTGGTGTTGTTGTCTCATTGTAATAATTATCCTTATTTGCTGCTGCTGCTTTAATTAAGCAGGGTACATTAGAGATATCAAGACCTGCGAAACTAAACCGCAACCGTGCGCGCTGATTACGGCGCGCACATTATTTATGTCCTGATGACTTCCGTATCCGTCACAATAACGCGCACGCGCACGTCATGCGGCATGACGTTTATTCTGTCCAAAAGCGTGCCCGCGCGGCAAAGCCCGATTGTAACCGTGCCCGGTGAAATCCGTTTTAAGTACCTGTCATAGTACCCGCCGCCGCGCCCCAGCCTGTAGCCCCGCCTGTCATAGCACAGCGCGGGCACGATTATAAGCTCAAGCTCATCCGGCGAAATCTCATCCCCGTCCGGCACCGTGGGCACGCCGTACATTCCGGGCTTAAGCCCGTCATAAGCTTTAAGCCGGACGGCTTTCATAATTCCTTTGCCGAGACAGAACGGCACGTAAACCCGCTTTCCCGCACAGAGCGCGGATTTTATTATATCTGATGTGTCTATCTCATGTCCCACGCCGACAAACGCGAAGATACTCCCGGCGGCCGAAAACTCCGGCGTATTAATCAGGTTTTCGGTAACGCGCCTGTCCGCGGCGGCCTTATCGGATTCCGGCAGCGTCTGTTCGCGGATTAATACTCGAAGCTCCTTTTTGTCAAGGCTTTCAAGCTCTTTACCTGTCATAGCAGATAGCCGCCTTGACCTTGTTTACCGCCTGCTCACCCGCGATTTCCTTAAGCAGCCTGAAGCCGAACTCGAACGCGTCCGCCGCGGCGCGTGCTGTTGTGATATTGCCGTCCGTGACAACGCCCGTATTCGGCAAAACCTCGGCACCGGCAAGCTCGTCCCGACAGGACGGATAACAGACGGCTTTTTTGCCGTCAAGCAATCCGAGTCTGCCGGGTATTATCGGCGCGGCGCAAATCGCGGCAAGCTTTTTCCCCTCTTTGACCGCGTATTCGACAAGGTCGCGAACGCTCGCGTTATTCCAGAGGTTATCAACCCCGGGCTGACCTCCCGGCAGCACAAGCATCTGCATTTTAAACGGCGTAACCTCGTCTATCGAAATATCCGTTTTTATATAAACGCCGCGGGTACTGCCGACAATCCCGCCCGTAACGCCGACAAGCGTAACGGGCACGCCGCCCCGCCGCAATATGTCAATCGGAACGATTGCCTCGGTTTCCTCAAAGCCCTGTGCCATCAGAACATAGACCATATCCAATACCTCACTTTCAGTTGTGCATCAGATTCAGATATCCCGGCGTATTGTCAAACGCGGCGCGCGCCCTGTCGCTTATATAATACACGGCGCCCAGCCTCTTTCCCGTGCCCGGGCGGGTTAGCCGTATGGTTTCGCAGCATTTTCGCGCCGCGAGATAATCCGGAAAGCCGCGGCATACTAAGCCGTCTTTACGGAACATCTCGTCTATGACAAGCGTTTTATCCTCTATATGATACACCGCGTACGCGGATATCCCTCCGGCGTCCGCGACGCAGATATCGCCGCCCGATAGCCTCGCGCCCTGTAAAAGCATTTCCCAGTGCTTTTTATCGCGCGCCGCGTGGATATATCCTGAAAGCGCGCTTTCGTATACAGAATTTATTTCGTATAATATGTCCGGCGCCGCGGGACGAAACGAAAAAGAAAAATTTGTATTGTCGTCCGGCGCGGTTTCGATAGTGTCAATATAAAAGGCCGGGGAAAAACCGAACTTCTTATAATAGTCGAAAAGCCCGTCGTTTTGCGGGATAAGCATACATAAATCAATACTTACTTCCCGAGCGCGCTCAATCGCGTTTTTCACAAGCGCGCCGGCATAGCCGCGCCCGCGGTAATCCGGGTCGCAGCCCACCCCATATATATAATAAGTAGAAAGCTTCCCGTCAGGCGTCCGCAAATCATAGGGGAACGCGTGCAGCATCGCTATGGGCTGCCCGTCCATGTCAAAAACCCGGCAGTATTCGGGCTTATACATCATCCCGAAGAAAAGCTCGGTAAACCCGGGCTCCCCGGGAAAGCATTTCTCCCAGAGCGCGCAAAGGTTTGGCGCGTCTGCGGGCATAGCGTTTCTAATCATTTTTCCAGACCGCCCTGTATTTTGTAAGCAGTATAACCGGCTTGTACGACAGCTTCGCGCGTCGCAGACCCGGCGAGCCCGTATCGTCCTCGCGATTGATGTATTTTACGTCAAAGCAGTTTTTTTCGGCGAACATCTGATTTATCGCCTGGTAAATCCCGTCGTACGCGTAATCACCTTTTTCGACGGAAATCAAAAAGCTGTCCGTGCAAAGCCGCGTGCCCATCGAATACGCCGCGATGTGCCCGTCTATACGGATTATCCCGCCCGTAAATCCGAGGGCGAAATAGTCTTTCAGCGCGCGGCGAATCGCGCGCATCTCGGCTTTAAGCGATTCCTTGTTGCCGGGCGTGATATTGTCCAGGAGCCAGCGGTTTTGAAAATCGTATACCTCGTCGAAATTCTCCCGGGTTATCTCCTCGTATTTAAATCTCCCGTCATAGGTTTTGAGAAACTTGTTTAAGTGGTTTCTCTTCTGGTGAAACTTCCTGCCCTTAAGCTCGATAAGCTCTTTAGCGTCGTAAATATAATCGAACGTGTCCCGTGTCTCCTCATAAGTCAGAAGCCCGGGCGCCGCCGCCTCGATTTTCTCACGCATTTTATCGGTTATACCGCGAAGCTCGGGAGTCGTCCCAAGCCGCCGCGCGTCCTCCCTGATGTTTTCGAGCGCCGCGCGCAAATCCCCGCTCCCGAACGGGAACAGGTAATAAACCTTGCCCGCGTGTTCCGCGCGGATATATAAAATGCCGTCTTTAACGCAAATCCGCGTGTTAAACTGCTCGCCCCAGATATAGATGTCCGCGAACGAGCTTTCGGTGGAGCCGAAGGGCTCGGCGCAAAGATAGGGCATGGCTTCTTTTTTATCGTCAACTTCTATCGGTTTAAAATTCAGCATAAATCTCCCCGCAGCCTGTTTTTTATTAATCCGTGGATATCCTCATGTATATCCTTTATTTGTCTTATTATACCGTTGCTTACGCAGGATATTCTATCCCATGAATACTCTTTCGTCAACAATTCGGCGGTTTCATAGCATTCCTTAAGGTATTCATAATCGCGTTCGTGTATGTCCCGGGTTTTCCCGAGCCGCCCCGCCAAAAGCTTCATGGCGTATTCCGGCGGCATGTCCAGAAACAGAACAATATCCGGTTTGGGAAGCCCCAGAAGCCTGTATTCAAAATCAAACAGCCAGGCGCAAAACTCAAGGCGCTTGTCCATATTAAGCTTTGAAGCCTGGTATATCGCGTTCGATGTGGTATACCTGTCGATTAACACAATACCGTCCGAGTCATGAAAGTCTTTCCAGTCCTTAAGGTACGACGCGCACCGGTCAACCGCGAAAAACGATGACGCGGCATAGGCGTTTACATCCGAGGGGGATTTCCCAAACTCGCCGCGCAGATACATGCGCACGAGCGCGGAGGACTCCTCCTCGTACCGCGGAAACGTAACCGCCCTGATATTAAATCCCTCTCCGGCGAGCCGCTCATGCAAAAGCTTAAACTGCGTCGTCTTGCCGGACGCGTCCGTGCCCTCGAGCACGATTATCTTCCCCGCCATATTTCAATAACCTTTCTGTTCCGCGTATTTTTTCCTGACCTCCGTTATTTTGCCGCAGCTCATTCTGCCCTCGGGACACGGACCCGAAACGCAGCCCGGCCCCGCGCTTTTAAACAATCCCGGCGCGGCGGCGCGGCAAAGCTTCAGCATCTCTTCCGCGAGCGCGCGGATTTCCCACTGCGCGCGGTTGCAGCAGCGAAGCTCAAAAAAATTCCAGAGCGACCTTACGTTCATCGTTACAATCAGCTTGGTTTCGCACGCGTTAGGCAGCACATACCGCGCGTCCTCGTTTGCCGATTTTTCCGCCTTGACGCGCGCCTGTTTTTCAGGCTCGCCGTCCTTTATTAATCTGTCAAAGTGCTTATCGAACAAAAGCTTAAAAAGCTTCTCGTAGTTTTCCCTGTCCTGCCTCATCGCGTTCATGAAAACCTCCCGCGCTTCGGGCAAATCCTCAATCTCGGGAGGCGTGACATGGGAAAACTCCGTCTCGTTAACATACCGTTGTGATTTTACGCTGTATGACGCAATCCTGTGGCGCGTAAGCTGCGCTAAAAGCGTTCTCGAAACGCCCTCCACCGCGAATGTAAAGCTCGCGTGCTCAAACGGGCTTTCATGTCCGAGGTTATTTAACATATCCAGGAAACCCGCGGTTTTTTCGTCGGTGAGCCCGTCGAGTATATCATCGGCGCCCGCGCTGCTGTAGCACATTTTAGCCGCGCACGCGACAATCCTCTCCGGCTGCGCGGTATGGGACAGAAGCTGAACCTTAAGCATAAAATCAAACCTTTCCGCGTTTTGCCGCGTCAACCATCGCGGCAAACAAGAATTTGGGAAGCGCGAGCATACGCCCGATCCGGGTGGGCTGCTTAACAAGCCGGTAGAACCATTCGAGCCCGAGTTTAATCCAGATTTCCGGCGCGCGCTTTGATATCCCCGCGTAGGCGTCAAGCGAGCCGCCGAGCCCTAAAAGCAGGCGGGCGTTAAGCCGCGGCGCGTACCTTGTCATCCAGAGCTCCTGCTTCGGCGCGCCGAGGCAGACGAAAACCACCCGCGCCCCGCTTTTGTTGATTAACTCAACTATACTATCGTCATCCTCGAAATATCCGTGATGCGTCCCCGCTATGCTAAGCCCCGGGTATTTCCCGCAAAGGTTTTTCGCCGCGAGTTCCGCGACGCCGGGCTTTGAGCCGAGTAAAAACACGCTCTCGCCCGTAGCGGAGAGCTTTTTTAAAAGCGCCTCGCCGAGCTCAATCCCCGCGATTTTGCATTTAACCGGCGTCTTGTAAAACCTTGACGCGTACACCACGCCTATGCCGTCCGCGACGACCAGATCCGCGCGGTTCAGCGCGTCCGTAAGCCCGGGGTTTTTCCGCGCGGCATAGACTATCTCGGAATTCGGCGTAACTATGGTGTGCGCACGTTCATGTTTTATCATGCTGTACGCGGTTTCCACCGCGTCGGTAAACGTCAGGTTGTCAAACCCGACTCCTAAAACCGTTACCCTGTCGGACATTTATCCTACTCCTCTGTTTCAAGCATCTTTAAGGAAACCGGCGGAATCGTAATCTCATGCCTTTTCCCGCAAGCCAGAACAATCGCGTTTACCGGCACATTATAGTCCGTATTTAAAAGATAAACCTTACGCCGGGACCCGACGCGGTAAACCGCGAATTCCAGCTTTTCGCCGGATAACACCTGTATATCGCACAACCTGTGGCTCGCCGAGAAGATTTCGCGCACAATCGTCCGGTAAAGCGGGTATACGGAGTTCGAGCCCGGATACTCAAGCGTCGCGAGCAGCGTGACAACGCCCTTGCCGAAGCGGTTTTCAATCAGTACCGGGCGGGGATTATCGTCCATGTCAATACCGAAGGTATCGGTCAGAACCGCCTTTACCTCCGCGCCGACAAGCTCGATATCCGCATAGCTCGCGAAGCCGCCCGCGCAAATCGGATCGCAGCTTGAATCCATCGTGGCGGGATAAAGCACGCCGGGCATATTGCTTTCCCGGAAAAACTTCGCGCCGCTGTTTAATCTCGCGCCGCTGTTATTCACGCGGCAGCCCAAAAACTCCTCAAGCCGCCCGTCATAAATCAGCTTTATCTCCCCGCTTCGCCTCGCGCTCGTGTTGAGGTGCGCCGCGGTTAAAAACAGGTTTCCCCCGTTTTTTACATATTCCTTCAGGTTCCCGTAAAGCTCGTCCGTCATGGTATTCCAGCCCGCGAATATCAGGTAGTCATAGCGTTTCATAATACTCGCCGGCGTTTCAATCGGTATAACGTCATACATGCCGTAAGCCGGCGCGGCGCTCACATCCGGGTCCCCGTAGTTTTCCGGCTCGTGCCAGTTACGGGCATGGTTTAAGTCGTACAGTATATCCCAGGCGTGCTCGGCGTCGGAGTATCCCCATTCCTCGCGGTCGTACTGGTTCCAGACGGTTGACCCGCCCCAGCCGGTATACCCGTCTAAATTGCCGTGGATAAACGCGACCTTAACCTCGGGGCCCTCTCCGCGTATTTCATTCTTCGCGAACCTCGCGAACTCGCTCCATGTGTCCCTGTATATGCGGCAGTACTCCGAATCAGCGCCGTAATTATACCCGAACGACCTGATTATATCGCCGCCGCTTTCCGGGTAAATGTAATTGGCGCCGGCGAGGTACGAATAATAATACGCGAGCTTTAAGCGCTTATACTTGAGCGGATCGTCGTTGCGCAGCCCGCCGTACCATTCATGCGCGACATGGCTGCCCCATTCCGTGTTGCCGTAGCCGCGCGTCGCCCCGCGCGTAAACGCGGAGAGTATAACGGGATTGCCGCATTCGGTTTCAAGAAACGCGGTTTTTACGCCCGCCTCGAAATTATAACGGCTGAATGCCGTTGCCTCGACGGCAAGCACGTTGTCCACCCCGAAGCTTCTGTCAAGCTCCGTAAACTCTGAAACATGCTTTATATACGCGTCCTTAACGTCCTGCATGCTGTCAAGACCCTGCGGCGGCATACCGCCCTCTTTATAATAGCCCTTCGGCCAGGAAGCAAGGCCGCCGGTCTCGCCTATCATATCGCCGACAAAATAATCACCGGCTATTTTCTTAATGCCCTCGACCAGTTCGCGGCTCAAATGACTTTTCTTTCCCGGAGGCGCGCCGCGCTGCTGCGTATATAAAAACGCGAAGCAGATATCGTTTTCCTTAAAAAACCGCGCCCATTCGTAAAACAGCCGCTCTTCAATCTCTTCCGGTATCATTTTTACCAGAACGAACCCAAGCTCGTCCGTATTGTAATTTTCTTTGATTACGGTCAAAAACTCCTCGGGATTCTTTGTATGCTCGCCGATTTCAATACCGACTCTGACCCTGTTTTTATCCATTATTACCTCCATGGTTTTTACCGTGCAAATTTTAATCATATTTTAGCACATTACGCCATAATTGGAAAGCCGATTTTGCTTTTTAACGCAAATCCCCTAATTGCAAGTTTATATTAAGGAAAAGCATCCGAAATACGCGATCCGTTTTTCAAAGCGCGGTTACCGTATAAACGGAGCAATTATAAATCTGCCGCTTTATCCGGCGCGGAAAACGCGGGAGCTTCTTTAATATATTATAATACAGTATATCACCTCTTTCCCGACAAGCCGCGGCTTATGCAGGTTATTAAATATCCTGTGTTAAAAATCTGAGTCAAAAAATTTCGTTAATAACCTGTTGACTTTTATTAATTATACTGTATTATTATGTTGTGAGCGGTGTAATCAGTATATTATTATTGATATAATCATATATGTATAAGTATTGATTAGACTAATCGAAATATGTTTCGCTTATATATTTTTAATTTCTTTATTAAAAAAGCGGAATAGTATATTGACTATTATAAATTAATATGATATTCTATTGCAAATTTTAACAAGGAGAGTATTATTATGAGATGGTGGGAAAAACAACCCTTGATTATCTCGGCGGTGCAGTGCAATTACGGGAAAGACGAAAAGGAAAGGGCAAAAATAAGCGAGCAAATACTTAATGAATACACAATCGGGTACGGGTTTAACACGGAGCAGCTCTTTCACCTGGCCGCGTCCTACGCCAAGGGCCACTACACGGACGAGAAGGAGGCTTTAAAGCTCGACGAATATTTAAAGAAAACAAGGGCCGCCGGCTTACGTGTAATCGTTTATATAAATATTCACTGCATGGACGAAATGTACTCTGAGCATCCCGACTGGGCGCAGAGAGACGCTTCCGGCAATCCACTGATGGCTTATGATGTTTTTCCGTATATCTGCCTGAGAAGCGGTTATCGGGAGTATATTAAAGAAAGCTTCGCGAATCTATGCAGGCGCGATATCGACGGCATATTCCTTGACGGACCGGTTATGCTGGAATGCCATTGCCCCGCATGCGATAAGGAGTTTAAGGAAACATACGGCAAGCCGATATCAGAGGCCACCTATATCGAGCATATGAATTTCAACATAGACGGGGTCGCCGATTTCATGCGGGAAATCCATGATACCGTCAAGTCGATAAACCCCAATATACTGTTGTACCTCAACAATTCCGCGCTCTGTGCGGACGTTACGGGCAGTAACACGCGAAAACTGGAGCCCTATGTAGACCTTTTGGGAGCGGAGGGCGGTTTTGTCTGGGTCAATAAGGAAACTCCGCTCTGGCATGTAAGTCCCATGGCGAAGATGATTGAAACCCAGGCTAAGGGAAAACCAACGGTTATCTTTATCGCGGGCGATTACAAGCCATGGTCGTTTTGCATGCATACATACCACGAGACAAAGATATACTACGCCCAGTCGCTGGCCAACGGCGCAAACGTCTGGTACGGCATTCACGGGCCCATCGAGCAGATGAATACCGGAGGCGGCAGGGCTGCCATTGAAATGAACGCGTTTATCAACGAACACAAGGATATCTTTTCGGGCTCCGAGGCTCAGTCAAAGGTCGCCTTAATGTGGTCACAGGACAGCGCGAATTATTATTCGTCAAGCGTTCGCAAGACGGATTTCACCGACGCACGGCACGCGGGCACGCAACAAGAAGTAAGCAGCGACCACTACGCCGCGTTTATGGGCTATTACGAGGCATTAATGCGAAATCATATCCAGCACGGCCTTATAGACGAGGAGAGCATTTTAGACGGCGAGCTTTCAAATTACGATTTGCTGATTCTGCCTACCTGCGCGTGTATGCGCGACGAGGTCGCGGATAAAATCCGCGAGTTTGTCGCAAACGGCGGAAACCTGATATCCGAATTCGACACGGGTTTTTACAACCAATACGGTACAAGAGCGGACTCCCCGAAGCTCGCGGACGTCCAGGGTATAAAAGTCAAAGGGTTTGTGACTTATCCCGCCGGCGTCGGTTCGGGGTATCAATGGGTTACAAACGAGTGCCCGGTTACCGCCGGACTCAGCTGGAAGCACACTGCCGCCCCGACACTCGCGACGAACGTGGAGCCCCTCGCCGGAGCCGTGGTAAACGCCGAATACTGCGTACCGATGAAAAGCAGGTATGTAGATATTCCGAAGGACTCGTTCCCTTCGATTATAAGCAACACATACGGCAAGGGTAAAAGCGTGTATTTCACGGGCGCCCTCGGCGAATTCTATAGTAATAATACAAATCCCGACCATAAGCGCATGATTAAAAACGCGGTGTGCGATATGGCCGACCCGCTGGTGGAGACGAACGCGCCGGGCAGCGTTGAGGTGGTCCTGCGCAGGCAGAATAACAGATACTTTCTGCATGTAATAAATATTACAGGTGAGATGGAGCGTCCCATAGACCGCCTTATCCCGATTAAGGATGTGGATTTCCGTCTTAATCTCGACACGGAAGTATCATCGGTGAAAACCGTTTCGGGTAAAAGCGCCGCAAACATCAAAAAAACAGAAAACGGTATGGAATTTACGCTTCCCGAAATAACCGATTATGAAATTGTGATTATAGAATAGTTATATACGTAAAGGTGAACAAACATGAAAATTGTTATTATGACCGACCTTGAGGGCGTAAGCGGGGTAATTAACCGCGACGACTGGATTTTCCCGGAAAGCCGCTATTACGAAAAGGCTAAAGAGCTGCTTACGAAAGAAGTAAACGCTGCGATTGAGGGCTTTGCCGAAGCGGGCGCGGACGAATTTTTCGTTATCGACGGCCACGGCCACGGCGCAATCGAAGTTATGCTGTTAGACGAGCGCGCGCTGTATTCCCGCGGCTGGGCGGTTCCGCACCAGTTCGGGCTTAACGGCGATTTTGACGCAATAGCCTGGGTAGGCCAGCACGCCAAGGCAGGAACGCCGCAGGCGCATATCGCCCATACGGGCTATCAGGGAATGATAGACAGCCGCATAAACGGTATTTCCCTCGGTGAATTCGGACATATAGCCGCGCTGGCGGGGCAATACGGGTATCCCGCGATTTTCGGCGCGGGCGATAAGGCGTTTGCGTTGGAGGCGAAAGCGCTTATCCCGGAGATACATACGGTCTGGGTCAAGGAGGGCGTCGCAATCGGAAGAGGCGATGAATGCAGCTTTGAGGAATACGCGGTAAGAAACTTAGGCGCGGTACATATCCACCCGGTTCGCGCGCGGGAGATGATACGTAAAGGCGCGTATGAGGCGATGACGGATTTCAGGCAAAACCCCGATAAGTTCAAGCCGTATATTATTGAGCCGCCG
>JAAYXM010000181.1 GCA_012515925.1 Clostridiales bacterium | reverse complement strand
GCGGAATTCATAATCTCCTCTCCCGCCTTGTTCACGAACGTAAGATTCATGCCAAGGTCGGTAACGGTAACCGGAAACGGTATGGAATCAAGCATGGCCTCATACCAGAACATTTTCTCCCTTACGGCGTTCACAGCGCTGTTTACGCCGCTTATTATCTCCCTGTAAGCGCCGAAGAAGGGCTCCACATCGCTTGCGGCGGCGAAATTCTCGTTTTTAAGCTCATTGATTAAATATCCGATTTCGGAGAGAAGCTTCTTTAACGTCGATATAACAAGCAGCATGCTGTTTGAGAGGACATCCTTTTCGCTTTTCGGTGTAACGCCGATATCCAAATCGCCGTTTGCGATTTTTTCGGCCGCGAACGCCTGCTCCTTGATATTATTAATCATTCTCGAAAACGCTTCGGTAAGCTTTCCGACCTCGTCTCTTGTATTTGCTTTGACCGAAACATCCACTTCTCCGTCTGCCAGGCGGTTTGCGGCCTTAATGAGGCTCTTTATCGGAACGCTTATGATAAACGAGATGTATATGCCGATAAGAACAGACAGCAGCAGACTTATTCCGAGAATGGTTATCATAAGGCTCTTATCATTCGTATAGCCTTTCTCGTTTATGGCAAGCTGCTCCTTCGCCTTGTTGATTTTAAGGGAAATCAGCGTTCGCAGCCCCTGTTCGACGCTCGTAAACGCCCTTTCCGTGTCTATGCTGTTTAACGTTTCGATGGCCGCCTCGTGCCTATCGTTGTTTACATTCGCGAGTATTTCGTCGATTTTTGTATAAACGTCGCTGAGGGAGGCCTTGAATTTATCCACCGCCGGCCTGTCCTCTTCAAGCCATGTCCCCTCGAGGGACTCCAATACCGCGTTCACCTGGTCGCGCTCGGTATTGGCGGTGCTCATCTGATAAACTATATAGTCGGCGTTTTCCGACATGACGCCCTTCGTCGTGGCAATTCTCATTTTGTAATAATGCTCGTACAGGTATGTCATATACTGCATCGGCGCGTTGAGCTTATTGAACATCTCGTTGTTGCTTCTGTTCATTCTCTCGATAATGTTCATGCCGAAAACGCCGACGGTCCCCGCAAGCAGCGTGACGAACAGGAACCCGACAAGCATCTTGGTCAGTATGCTGTAATCCTTATACCATTTAAACCTGAGCTTTTTCCAGTTAACCTTCTTAAAGCTTATTTTTGTCTTAAACCTTTTCATATCTTACATCCCTTCCAAATATATCAGAAATCCGAAGCTTTTAATTCGTTAATCTCTTCTTCTTTAAGGATTTCGTCGCAATCCACTATCAGCTTCACGTCATCTCCCACCTTGCCTATGCCGGTTATATATTTATTCTGACTGACGGCTTTGAGGCTCGGCGGCGGGACGATGTCCTCGTCGGGTATGAAGACCACCTCGCAGACGCCGTCCACGATAAGGCCTACCGTGACCCCCTGTATGACAACTACTATAATACAGGTTCTGTCGGTATACTCCGCGGGCGGCTTGCCGAATTTTATTCTTAAATCCATGACCGGCAAAACCTTGCCGCGCAGGTTCACGACTCCTTTGAGATACGGCGGGGCCTCAGGCACCTCGGTTATCGGCATTATCTGGATTATTTCCGAGACACCGGCGATTTCGATGCCGAACACCGTACCGTCCACAAGAAACGTCAGATACCGGCACGCCTGTGTATCCTCCTCGTAAAAATCCGTCCTGCTCATTACGCAAATCCTCCAATCAGTTAACGAATCTATTGACAATACTGTTTACGTCCAGAATAAGGCTTATACTGCCGTCACCCAGAATCGTGCAGCCGCTGATGCCTTTTTCCGCGACCTCGTATCTGTTCAGAAAAACCGGCAGCGGCTTTGTGACAACGTATTGCTCGCCGATAAGACCGTCCGCGAACAGGCACAGATACTTGTTGTTGGATTCGGCGAGGATTAAAACGCCCTCCGTAAGCTTTTTATCCCCGTGTCTTGCGGTGTTGAAATAATTATGCAGCCTGACAACGGGTATGCAGCTGTCTCGCACAAGCACGCTTTCGTTTCCGTTTGTGTCCACTACTATACTCTTTTTGTCCGGTCTGAAAAATTCGCGTATCGACATCGCGGGTATCGTGTAAATCGATTCGCCGACGGAAACGGTAATCCCGTCGACAATTGCCACGGTCAGCGGAATATGCAGCGTAAACGTCGCGCCCTTTCCCTGCTCGCTGTCAATCGTTATTACACCGCCGAGTCTTGAAATACAGTCGGTTACGACGTCTAACCCGACGCCGCGCCCGGAAAACTCATTCGCTTTTTCCTTCGTCGAAAAGCCGGGTTTTAAGATGCACGAGAATATCTCCCTGTCGGTGCATTCGCTTTCCAGCTTCTGTATAAGCCCCGTATCAAAGGCCTTTTTATAAATCACGCTTCTGTCCAGACCCCGGCCGTCGTCGGAAATCGAAATTTCGACCTCCCCGCCGGTATTCCCGGCGCTGATTTCAATTCTGCCCTTTCTGTCCTTGCCGGCGGCGGCACGCTCCGCCGCGTTCTCAATCCCGTGGTCCATGCAGTTTCTGATTATGTGCATAAGCGGGTCGGACAATGTGCTTACTATGTTTTTATCTATTTCGGTTTCGGCGCCGCGGATAATAAGCTCCACCTGCTTGTTAAGCTTTTTGCCCATATCCCGGACAATCCTGTTCATCTTGTGCAGGGTTTCGGCTATCGGTATCATGCGAATCGACATCACGTTGTCCTGCAGCTCCTCGATAAGCTTCCCAAGGTGAGACATGCGCTTGTCAAAGCTCTCCGAGACAATTCCCCGTATGTCCGGATGCTTCGCAATCATCGATTCCGCGATAACAATCTCGCCGACCAAGTCAAGCAGCTTGTCAAGCTTCTTGCTGCTTACGCTGATAAAGCTGTTTAAGTCCGCGTTTCTGTTCATGTCGGACGCGTTCGTGTCCTGCTTTCGCGTTTTGTCACCGGCGCGGTTTAAGTATTTATCAAAGCTGTCAACCCTGTCAATCTCATAGGATTTCAGGAGCATTGTCTGCTTGAATATCAGTTCGAGCTCGCCTGATTCCGCGTGCGACGCGAAATAAATGTCAAAGCCGTTTTTCCTTATATACTCCGCTGATGCCCCGCCGTCATCCTCGATATCGTGCGGATAATAGTAGAGCTCGCTGCATTTATTGTTCAGCGTATAGACAAGGGAAAACGCCCTGACGTTTTCCATCTGGCAGTCTTCCTCAAAAAACACCTTCGCGACATATTTTTTCTCGTCCCGGCCGGCCTCCGCTTTTTTACCGCCGAGATAGCTTCTGACAACCGGCGCGTCGGTGTCTTTTCCGGTTTTGCTTTTAAGCTCGCTGTGTATTTCGCGAATCGCGTTCACAAGCCCGATCTCGTCACCGTCGGGCATCATGTTTTTCATCGCCTTTTCGGTTTCGGATTTCATGAAATCCACGGCAGCGAACAGGCAGTCAAAAACAAGGCTGATGTCGGTATCGGGCTTATTGCGTATAAAATCGAACAAATCCTCAGCCGCGTGCGCGCAGGCCGCGATATTCTTAAACTCCATCATCGTCGCGGAGCCTTTTATCGAATGCATCGCCCTGAAGACTTCGTTTATCTCGTCCCCGGACATTGTTTTATTCTGTTCGGACTTAAGCAGAATTCCCTCAATCAGTTCAAGCAGCTGGTTTGTTTCATACGCGAACAATTCAAGCAACGGTTCTCTGTCAACACTCATTCTCCCGTTCACCCCCTGAGAAATAAGAGCTAAAACCCCGGTTAATTCTCCCCGCTTTCAAACGCGGAGAGTATAATACTCACTTATCTTTAAACGGATTTCCTGTTTTTCAGTATAACGATTTCGATTCTGCGGTTTTTCGCCTTGTTGTGCTCGCTGCTGTTTTCCACCAGCGGGTGGTATTCGCCGTATCCCGCGGCCTGCAGCAGGTGGGGCGGCATTCGCCACTGAACGGGCACGCCTTCAATAAAGAATTTAACCACATTGACCGCCCTCGCGGTCGAAAGCTCCCAGTTGCTCGGGTACTGCGGCGTTTTAATGGGGTCGTTGTCCGTGTGCCCCTCAACCTTAATCATCCGCTCATATTTATGCAGCAGTGCGGCCATATTCAGAAGGATACGGAGCGCGTCATCCCGGAGTACAGCCTGCCCCTTGTCAAAAAGCACGCTGTCTAAAAACCTGATTAACACGCCCTCGTTCTCCTGATATACGGACACACTGCTTTCCAGTTTGTTCGAATTAACGAATTCCTTAAGCTCGCTCTCAATCCGGTTGAAAAAATCCTCCTCGGTTTCCTCAATCTCCTCTGTTGCGATATCCTCCTCATTTTCGAGAACGGAGGGCTCGGGATTCTTTAAGGTTTCCAGAATGTTTTTTCCGCTTGATTGAAACGACAGTATAAACTGCCTGAATTTAAGATTATCGAGCGTTGACATCGCGAACAGAAGCACGAAAAAGCACAGAAGCAGAGTAATCAAATCGCAGTAGGTGTTCATCCATGTCCCTTCGATTTTTTCCTCAACCGATCCTCGCTTCCTTCTCTTCATATTTATAATCCCCCTCTGTATGTTTCTTTTTATCTCTCGGGTTTACGAACGACAAAAGCTTCTGCTCGAGAAACCTTGTGTTCTCTCCCGCCTGAATCGAGACAACCCCCTCGATTATGACTTCCATAATCGCAACTTCCCTTTCGGTTCT
>JAAYXM010000180.1 GCA_012515925.1 Clostridiales bacterium | reverse complement strand
CTGCTGCGCCTCGGCGAACACCGAAATGCGGTTTTGCTCGGTAAGCTTTTGCTCAATGGGCTTCGGCGGCTTAAACCCTAATAAATCCATTCCGTAATATACTATATTGGCTATGCCGTGATTTTTCGCGACATTGTATAAATAGCTCCAGTCAAGCTCCCGGGGCGATTTCGGATTCGGCTTGTTGAATACAACGCAGTTAACCAGCTTAAGCAAATAATTGATTTCCGTCCTCACTATTTTCTCCTCCTGCAGTTACATAAACCACGCGCGATTTGGCTCATGTATTGTCAAAAATCTTGAATTTAAAGCGAAACAGCCGCTTTTCGTAATCGTTCATCCCCCACAAATACATGGTTATAAAATAGATTGCAGTAAACGGTATAAGCAGCGAAAGGTAGGCCATGCTGCCTAAATGCGAAAATCTGATTTTGATAAACGCCGCGGCAATAACCGGCACTATAATTCCTTTTGAAAGGCTCGCTATTTCCTTAAAGAACAACACCATATCGAGCCCTACGACCTTTTTGTAGTAAACAAACAGAAATACCCAGTTTATCAACATCGCCGCGGCTGTTCCAATCGTGCTGCCGACGGCTCCGTAAGCTTTCGCCAGCGGGATGGAAACCACTATATTGATTAAAGTCACAAACAACATAAATTTAGCCGGGGTCTTATGCTTGTTCTGCGCTTTTCTGATTTCCACGCCTATATTTTGTATTAACGTCCAGCTTGTGGCTAACATCAGTATCAAAGCAATATAATAGGAGATAAGATAGTTTTCCCCGGCCCAAAGGCTTATGAACGCTTTCCCGAAAAACAGAAAACCGATTAATACGACCGAAACGATAATAAATTGCGCCCTGCCGACCTTAATGAATAAATCCGTTAATTCCCTGTCCTTCGGGTCTCTCGCGACGATTCTGTGTATCCTCGGCGTAAACACAACCGCCATCGCGGTGGATATGTTAATCAGATACGTGTTAAGCTGCGCTCCCAGCGAATAAACCGCGACTTCGCCCGTTCCCCTGACTATTCCGACTATGAGTTTATCGACGTTCCAGTTTACCTGGTCGATTATCATGTAAATCAGAATATATGACGAAAACACGATCATCTCTTTCATGAGCTTAAAATCAAAGCGTCTGAAATCAAAGCGCATTTTAAGCCGAAAAACACAATAAGCCGCGTTTGCCAGCTCAATGGCTATATTAAGAACCGTTACGGCGATTGCCATACCCACCGAACCGAATCCCATAAGCAGCGCCGGCAGGACGACAAAAGGCTGTGTCGCGGTTCTTAGCATTTGCAGTATGTTCTGAAATACGAACTTTTCGTTGGCCGTTATATGTGAATTAAACACGATTCCGAGAAACGACACGGCGAGGTTCACGGCCAGAATAATCATCAGGGTTTTCGCCCTTGACATTTCGGTGTCCGAAAGCGTCGCTTTGAATAACGCGCCGGTATTAAAAGCGAGTATTGTTCCCGCGATAACCGCGATTATACCTATAACAGAGAAAATCATAATAAACATGCCGTTTAAGACGGCGATTTTTTCCCTGTCTTCCTTCACCTTGTATATTGAATAAAAACGCATGTACGCGCTGCCGAAACCGAAGCTCAGAAGCCCCAGATAGGCGATAACAGACGCCGCCAGATTATACAGGCCGTATTCGCTCTGCCCCAGAAGCCGCAGCATTACAGGGGTATATACCACCGACACTATGTAGCCAAGCCCCATCGAAACATACGACAGGGCGGCGCCTGCTTTAATCTGATTTATCTTCATCCGTTATTTTACATCCCCAAAACTCTGATTACGGTGTGATGTTTAAATACTCACCCGAAATTATATTCGTAATCCAACCAGTATTATTCAGATACCAGTCTATCGTTTCTTTGATACCCCTCTCGAAAGTGTATACGGGTTTCCAGCCGAGCTCTTTTTTTATTTTTTTATTATCAATCGCGTACCTTCTGTCATGTCCCGGCCTGTCATTTACGTATGTAATCAGGCTCTCGGATTTGCCGAGCGTTTTTATAATCAGCTTAACAATATCTATATTGGCTTTTTCGCAGTTTGCGCCTATATTATATACCTCACCGTCTTTTCCGTTATGCAGAACGGCGTCGACTGCCGCGCAATGGTCACTGACATGTATCCAGTCGCGTACCTGCATGCCGTCCCCGTAAACCGGAAGGCTTTTGTCGTTAAGACAGTTGGTAATCATCAGCGGTATCAGCTTTTCGGGGAACTGATACGGCCCGTAATT
>JAAYXM010000179.1 GCA_012515925.1 Clostridiales bacterium | reverse complement strand
CGCGACAACCTCAACACAAAAACGGATTACGCGTCCTTAAAGGAAATCGGCGCGATTATGGGCTCGGGCGGGCTTATCGCTATGAACGAGGACACCTGCATGGTCGATACCGCGCGGTTCTTCATGGATTTTATCAAGGATGAGTCCTGCGGCAAGTGCGCCGCGTGCAGACTCGGCACAAAGCGAATGCTTGAAATACTCGAGCGGATAACCTCGGGCGAGGGTGAAGACGGGGATATCGAGCTGCTTGAGGAACTGGGCGGCGTCATCTGCGATACCGCGATGTGCGGGCTCGGGCAAACCGCGCCGAACCCCGTGTTGAGCACTATAAGGTATTTCCGCGACGAGTACGAGGAGCATATAAAAAACAAATACTGCCGGGCGGGCGTCTGCTCAGAGCTTTTTATTTCGCCGTGCGAGAACAGCTGTCCGGCGAGCGTCAACGTGCCCGGGTATCTTAAGCTTATTGCCGCGGGCAAGTTTATGGACGCATATAGTCTTATAAGGCAGGAAAACCCGTTCCCGGCGGTGTGCGGGCGAATATGCACGCACCCGTGCGAAAACAAGTGCCGTCGCGGCACCGTTGACGAGTCGGTCGCGATATGCCAGCTTAAGCGGTTTGCAGCGGATTACGCGTACCGGCACGAAACGGAAGTGAAAAGCGATATCGTATTCCCGAAAAACGGCAAGCGGGTCGCGATAATCGGCGCGGGCACGTCCGGGCTCACATGCGGGTATTATCTCGTGCGTATCGGCTACGATGTGGACGTGTTCGAAGCCCATTCGGTCGCGGGCGGGGTTCTGGCGTTCGGCATTCCCGAATACAGGCTGCCAAAGCATGTGCTACAGCACGAAATCGACCTTATCGCAAAGGAAGGCGTCAATATCCACTTAAACACAGAGGTGGGCCGCGATATTGGCTTCAAGGAGCTCTGCACCCAGTATGACGCGGTTTATATCGCCACGGGAACGCAGATGCCGCAGAAGGTCAACATACCGGGAGAAAACCTGCCCGGCGTGCTGCACGGCATTAATTTCTTAAAGGATGTAAACTCGGGCAAGCATGTCAGGCTCGGCGAAACCGTTGCCGTAATAGGCGGCGGAAACACCGCGATAGACTCGGCGCGAACGGCGCTCCGCCTCGGCGCGAAAAGAGTGCTGCTGCTGTACCGGCGCACACGTGACGCGATGCCCGCGTACAGCGACGAGGTTCAGGCGGCGATTGACGAGGGCGTCGAGCTTGCGGAGCTTGTTGCTCCCGTAAGGTTTATAGGCAGCAAGACGGAAGGTGTCACGGGAATCGAATGCATTAAGATGAAGCTCGGCGAATTCGACAAGACCGGCAGGCGCAAGTCCGTTCCGGACGAGGGTACGGAATTCGTTATCGAAGCAGACACGGTTATTCCGGCGGTCAGCCAGTACGCCGATTTGCCGTTCATCAAGAAAAGCGACATCGGCGTCACGCCGTGGGGTACGTTTGTCATAGACAACGAAACCATGATGACCACGATGGAAGGCGTATTCGCGGGCGGCGACGTGGCGCGCGGGCCGGATACGGTAATACAGGCGATTGCGGACGGCAAGCAGGCGGCAATCTCCATTGACAAACACCTCGGCGGAAAGGGGAAACTCAACAAGGGCAAGAAGATCAAAATCCCCGAATTGTCCGCCGACGACGAGGTTTCCGAGCTTGAAAGGTTCCCGGTGGAGGAGCTTGACCCCGCGATGCGCAAGGAATCGTTCGACGAGGTTGTCCTCGGCTATCATAAGCTCAAGGCGATGGCGGAGGCCATGCGTTGTCTGCACTGTGACAGGAGGTAGTGGCTTATGACGAATCTGACTATCAACGGAAAAACCGTAAGCGTCCCGAAGGGCGCTACGATAATCGAGGCCGCGAGGCAAAACGGCATCAGCATTCCCAGACTTTGCCATCTTGACGGCGTGCATGAATTCGGCTCATGCAGAATCTGCGTCGTCGAGGTGGAGGGCGCGAAAACGCTTATGCCCGCGTGCATTACACGGGTGACCGACGGCATGGTCGTGCGCACGAACACGGACAGGGTGCGCAAAGCGCGAAAGGTACTGTATGAGCTGCTGATGTCCGACCACTCGAAGGACTGTTTAAACTGCAAAAGAAACCAAAGCTGCGAGCTGCAAAGGCTCGGCAGAATATTAGGCGTCGAAACAACGCGTTTTGAAGGCGAACGCTCCGACTGCGGCATTGACGCGTCGGTTTCGATAACCCGCGATATATCAAAGTGCGTGCTGTGCAGAAGATGCGTTACCGCGTGCAATGACGTGCAGGGCGTCGGGGTTATCAATGCCCAGAACAGGGGGTTTGAAACGGTAATCGGCCCCGCGATGGAAATTCCGCTCGGTGAAATCAACTGCGCGTATTGCGGCCAGTGTACGGTTGTCTGCCCCGTGGGCGCGCTCAAGGAAACGGACGCGACGGAAAAGGTATGGAGCGCGATAAACGACAAGAACAAGCGCGTGGTCGTGCAGACCGCTCCGGCGGTCAGGGTCGCAATCGGCGAGGAATTCGGCCTGCCCGCGGGCTCCCGCGTTACGGGAAAGCTTGCAGCGGCGCTTAAGATTTTAGGCTTTGACGATGTGTTCGATACCAATTTCGCCGCGGATTTGACGATACTCGAGGAAGGCACGGAGTTTTTAAGCCGCGTTAAGAGCGCGCTTACGGGCGGTGACGCGGTGCTTCCGATGATTACAAGCTGCAGCCCGGGCTGGATAAAATACATCGAGCATACTTACCCGGATAAGCTTTCCCACCTTTCCACCTGCAAGTCACCCCACACGATGCTCGGCGCGCTGATTAAGTCGTATTACGCTGAGAAAATCAACGTGCCACCCGGGGATATTTTCGTCGTTTCCGTAATGCCCTGCACCGCCAAGAAAACCGAGATCAGCAGGGAAGAGATGAAAAACAACGGCCTGCCGAACGTGGACGCCGTGCTTACCACGCGCGAGCTTGCCGAGATGATTCGGAGCGCGGGTATCGATTTTGAGAATCTGAAGGACGAAGAATTCGACAACCCGCTCGGAATGTCCTCGGGCGCCGCGGATATTTTCGGCGTTACGGGCGGCGTTATGGAAGCCGCGCTGCGCACGGTTTACGAGATTGTGACGGGACGGGAGCTCCCGTTTGACGGGCTGCACTTCAAGCCGATTATGGGCTTCGACAGGGTCAAGGAAGGGGAATTTAAGATAGAAAACCCGTTGGGCGATTATAAATTCCTTGACGGCGTTACCGTAAGAGTGGCGGTGACGAGCGGCCTTAAAGGCGCGAAACAGCTGATGGAAAGCATCGCCGCCGGGGATTGCCGGTATCATTTTATCGAGGTCATGGCATGCCCGGGCGGGTGTATAATGGGCGGCGGTCAGCCGCGCTCGGACGACCCGGATGTAAAGGCGAAGAGATTTACAGCTATTTACGACGAGGACGAGAGCAAGACAATCAGAAAATCCCACGAAAACCCGTTCGTAAAAGCTCTCTATAAGGAATACTTAGAGCAGCCGAACAGCCATAAATCGCATGAATTGCTTCATACGCGATACACAAAGCGCAGTACTTACAACGAGTTAACGGACGAGAGGTTTAAGGTGTCCGCGGCGGCGCGCCCGTCCGGCTCCGAAGGTTGGTATAAAAAGACCGCGGCCGAAAAAACCCGTGAGCCCTCTCCGGCCGAAAGCCGGCCGGAGACATCCGATTTATCCGCTTTGCTCGCGCTTGAAGCCGAGAACACGCGGCTCAGAAAAGAGCTGTACGACGCGCTCGAAACCGTCGATATTCTCAAGGAGGTAATATCGGACTACACGAACAAAAAACTCTGATATCGCGACTAACAAGGGTGAAGACGACACTGTGGGAAGCAAGGGGACTGGGAAGCAAGGGGACGGTTCCTCCGCTTAATAAGTGGGAAGCAAGGGGACGGGAAGCAAGGGGACGGTTCCTCCGCTTGTGAAAGATAACCCCACGGCAAGCAACCGTTGCAAGCAGAGGAACCGTCCCCTAGCTTACGATATCTTGACATTTTGCCGGTTTCTGATAATAATATAAGAAACAAAGAAAATAAACCAAACCAAACCAAACCGGGTTTACCCTCATCGCCACATGACATGATACAGAAAGAATACGACAGTGTTTACAGAGGTGTCTGATGGAAATTGTCAGGATTTTAATTGCGGACGGCGACGCGGAATCACGGGAAGGTATGAAGGAAGCCCTGACCGCCGAGGGGTATGAGTGTGACATTGCGGCAGACGGAATTTGCGCGATTAAGCTTTTCAGACGGGTCGATTATGACCTCGTAATACTGGATTTTGACTTGCCCGAGCTTGACGGCAGGAATGTCTGCCGCCAGTTTCGGAAGGTGTCCGATATACCGATTATTGTGGTGACCGCAAGATGCGGTGTCGACGACAGGCTTTACGGCTTTGAGCTGGGCGCGGACGATTTTCTCCCCAAGCCCGTATCCCATGCCGAGCTGGTCGCGCGGGTCAGAGTGTTTCTCCACCGCAGTAAGGGGCTAAAGCTTTCGGTTCCGGAAAAAATTTCGTATTCCGGGCTTTTTATAGACACCCTGTCACGGACGGTTTACATAGACGACCGCGAAATCCAGCTTACGCCGAAGGAGTATAACCTTCTGTTCTTCCTGTCTCAGAATCCGAACAAGGCGTTTTCGAGAGATATGCTTCTGACGCAGGTCTGGGGCTATGATTTTGTCGGCTCGGACAGGACGGTTGACACACATATAAAAAGTCTGCGTGAAAGCATAAAACCATACGATAAAAATATTGTAACGGTTTGGGGCTTCGGCTATAAGTTTATACCCTGATACTGACGGTTTTCGCGAAAAAACCGGAATAAAGTCCTGTATCGCAGTTTTTCCGGTACGGGTTTTTTTATTTTTTGACATTCTTTTTTAGCAGTTGACAAAAAAACGTTATGCATGTAAAATATTAGCATGACCCCGGGCGG
>JAAYXM010000178.1 GCA_012515925.1 Clostridiales bacterium | reverse complement strand
TATCAAAATGATGACGTATGGACGAGGCGGTTCTGTTGCGGTTGTCCGTAAGAGTTTCCACAATAACCGCGATACCGCCCGGGCCGTAGCCTTCATAGGTAATCTGCTCATAATTCGTGCTGTCCGCGCCCGAGGCACGGTCGATTATCCGCTTGATGTTATCATTCGGAACGTTATTCGCCTTAGCCTTCGCGATACAGTCCTTTAATTTCGTGTTGGAAGCAGGGTCGGGGCCGCCCTCCCGCACCGCGACGGCGATTTCACGCCCGATTTTAGTAAATGTTTTCGCGCGCTGCGCGTCGGTTTTTTCCTTTTTATGAAGTATGTTTTTCCATTTTGAATGTCCTGCCATTATCTTAACTCCGTTCGTAAAGGTATGTGTATGTTTTGCTTAATAATCGGCAAATTGCGATATAAGCGGTTTAAAGCGGAAAGCATAGAACTGGCCGTATTGTTATTTTATCATACAAAAAACCGGGTTATCAAGAGAAAATGAATAAATCGACACCGGGATGAGCATAATAGTATACATCAATTTCCTTTTGAAATTGATAAAATACTATATGAGGTGACATAATAATGTCAAACAACCAGAGAAACAATACCCAGAGTAACCGCAATAACACCGGCGGAAACAGGAGCAACGACACCAACAGAACAAACGACAACCAGAGCAACCGCAACACCTCGGACAACCGGCGCGAAAACGACAACGGGTAGAAAAAAGGCTTACAGCCAACTTGCCGGCACCTTACAGGGTGCCGGTTTTTCCATTGCCCTAAATAAATATCGGGCAAAACAGGCGAGGATAAGCTGTATTTTACTTTTTTTAATGCACTTTCGCACCTGATTTTGTCAATTGCATACTATGATATTGAAGGTAACTTCAATACTTCATTACGGGAGGTAATGCAATGCCTGACAGGGTTTTGCCCGGTCCTATTCACGGAACTCCGCCGTGCGTGAGAGAGGCCGTATGTATTCACACCAACAGGATATACGATTCATGCCGAGACAAAGAATGCATTGAGGATTTAAGAGTGTATCCGACTCGCTGCTCTCAGGAGATAATAGATAAAGCTATTAACGTAAAATGCCGCAGAGCAGAACTGATTTGGACATACATCGACGTGCAGGAGGTATCGTTCAACAGGGGTTTCTTTTCGATTGACATCAAGTTCTTCTACCGCGTAACCCTTGACGCGTTCCTCTGCGCGACAAGGCCGCATGAGGTCGTGGGTCTTGCGACATACGATAAACGCGTTATTCTGTACGGCAGCGAGGGAAGCGTCCGCATATTCAATTCCAAGTACTATCCGGTGGGCTGTGAGGAGAAAAACGCGTATTCAAGCAATATGCCGACCGCGGTTGTCGAGGCCGTGGACCCCATTTGCCTCGGAGTCAAGCTTGTTGACGTATGCGACTGCCGCTGCGGCTGTGACGACCTTTGCGAGATTCCCAAATGCGTGTCGGATTTCTTTAGCGACGAGATTGTAATCGGCGGAGACAGCAAGAGAGTATTCGTCACCTTGGGTCAATTCTCAATCGTTCGATTGGAGCGCGACTCCCAGCTTCTGATACCGAGCTACGACTTCTGCATGCCGGAGAAAGAGTGCGTCAGCTCAAGCGAGGACAGTCCCTGCGATTTGTTCAAGAAAATCAAGTTTCCGGTGGAGGAGTTTTTCCCGCCGAGCGCATTCGAGGAATTCGGCGCGAAATGCGCTGAGGAAAAGGACCGCAGACGGTAAAGGAAACAGGCAAGGCTATGAACGCCTTGCCTGTTTTTCACACTTAAACTCGCAGCCCTTGCAGCTTGAGCACGGCCCTTTGTTTCTTTTAAGACTGAGTATCGAAGCTATGGCCGCGGCGGCAAGCAGCAGCACAAGCAAAACATCGACAAAATTCATAATGATTCTCCTTTCTCATATAAACAGAAGCCCTATCCGATATACGGCAAACGACACTATCCACGCGATAAGCGTCTGATACAGCATCGCGTACAAGGCGGTGGAGGTTTTAACGAACTCGCGCTTTATCGCGGCCATCGCCGCGACGCAAGGCATGTATAAAAGCGTAAAAACAAGAAACGAAAACGCGGTAAGCGGCGTAAACATATGCGCGAGCGAGGACGCCGCGAACTCCGCTCCCGCGGCGTCGTACAGCACGGCGAGCGTGGAAACGACGCTTTCTTTAGCGACTAATCCCGTGATAAGCGCGGTGGACGCGCGCCAGTCGCCGAAGCCGAGGGGCGCGAATACCGGGGAAATGAATCGTCCGATTGCCGCAAGCAGGCTGTGTGTGCTGTCCGTAACTACGTTTAAGCGGATATCGAAACGCTGAAGCAGCCAGATTCCGATAGACGCGAGAAATATTACGGTAAACGCTCGGGTAATAAAATCGCGCGCGTTTTCCCACATCCGCTGAATAACGCTTGAAGCAGTCGGGAGCCTGTATTCGGGAAGCTCGAGTATAAACGGCGTCGGCTTGCCGCTGAAATAGAATTTATTGAGAATAATCGCGTATAATACCGAAACGGCAATCCCAAGTAAATACAGCGCCATCATGACAAGCGCCTGCTGCTTTTCGAAAAACGCCATTGTAAACACCGAATATATCGGAAGCTTCGCGCTGCAGGACATAAACGGAATCATAAGTATCGTCATCTTCTTGCCGTGGTCCGCGGGCAGCGTGCGCGTGGACATGACCGCGGGCACCGAGCACCCGAAACCGAGCAGCATGGATACGACCGAACGCCCGGACAAGCCGATTTTCCGGAGCATTGAATCCGTGACAAACGCGACGCGCGCCATGTACCCCGTGCCCTCCAGTACCGAGAGGAACAAAAACAGTATCAGTATGGTCGGAAGAAAGGACAGGACGCTGCCGACGCCGGCAAATACGCCGTCTATAATCAACGAGTGCAGGTTTTCGTTGACGTTAGCGCTCGACAGTGCCGTATCGCAAAGCCCGGTTATGTATTCTATTCCCGATTCGAACAAGTCGCTTAACGTCGAGCCGAACACTCCGAAGGTCAGCCAGAATATCAGAAACATGATACCAAGAAAAATCGGAATGCCGAAATATCTGTGCGTTAACAGACTGTCAATGGCCGCCGACCTTTTTCTGCTTGCCGTTTCAAAGTCGGGTTTTTTAACCGCGGCGCGGCAGATTTCTTCTATGCGCAAATAGCGCATCTCCGCGAGCGCGGCTTCCCTGTCCATATCAAGGCTTCCCTCAAGACACCTGGCGATAAGGGAGAGCTCGCGCATGTCGTCTTCGGAAAGGTTTAATTCCTTCTCCATAGGCTCGTCGCCCTCAAGCAGCTTTACCGCGGCGAAACCCGCCGGGACAGCTTTGTTGTTTTTAAGCGCGGGAAGCTCGCAAACCGCCGAAACCGCCTGACCGACGGTAGCCGGGTAATACGGGTTGCTTTCGGGCTTTATTCTGTTTTCAGCTATATATTCAACCCTGTCGAGAAGCTCGGCTATACCGATATTCCGGCTCGCGGAAACCGGGATTATTTCAACGCCGAGCGCCTTTGACAGCGCGGGTATGTCTATGCTTATATTGTTATACTTTACCTGGTCAATCATATTGAGCGCGACCACCATGGGCATGTCAAGCTCGATAAGCTGCAGCGTAAGGTAAAGATTTCGCTCAAGGCTTGTCGCGTCGACTATATTGATTATTATGTCGGGGCTTTCTTTTATCAGAAAATCACGGGTTACTATTTCCTCGGGCGAATACGGCGAAAGGGAGTATATGCCGGGGAGGTCGACAACCTCGATATGACGGAGCTTTTTGACTGTCCCGGTTTTTTTCTCCACCGTGACACCCGGGAAATTACCGACGTTCTGGCGGCTTCCCGTAATCCGGTTAAAAAGCGTGGTTTTTCCCGAGTTTTGATTTCCCGCCAAAGCCGCGGTTATCCGCATCTATTTCACCTCCGCAACAACTATGTTGTCCGCGTCCTCGCGCCGGATTGTCAGCGCGTAGCCGCGCAGGTGTATTTCAATCGGGTCCCCGAACGGCGCGACCTTGCGCACGTAAAACTCGGTCTTGGGAGTCATCCCCATGTCAAGCAGACGCCGCCTGACGGCGCCGTGTCCGCCGACCGATAAGATTCTGCCATGCCGTCCGGGTCTTAAATTGCTCAAGTTCATTGTTTTGCACCCCAAAATGTTAGCGTCGTCTAACAAACAGAAGAAAAAATTTCGGCTAATTGTTAGCCACCGCTTACATTCTACCATGATGTGATTGTGTTGTCAATTATATTGTGATATAATTTTTATCAATAATCGGATGAATTTTTGTATATTATTATACGGGGGGTGTACCGGTGGCCGATAAAATCAGCGCGTCGAGCCAGGATTATCTCGAAGCGATACTCGAGCTGTCAAAGGAAAATCAGTGGATACGTTCCGTCGATATTGCCGAAAAGCTTAACGTGTCCCGCGCCAGCGTTAACCGCGCAATCGGGATTTTGAAGCAGGCCGGGTACATCGTTCAGGAACGCTATTCGCAAATCGCGCTGACGGAGCTCGGAGCATGCAAGGCGCAGGAGATTAAGGACAGGCATATCGCGCTCAAGACATTTTTAAATAAAATGCTTAACGTCAGTGAAAGCATAGCTGAGGAAGACGCCTGCAAGATGGAGCACAACATGAGCACCGAGACCCTCGAAAAGCTTAAGCTTTATATCGAAAAGAACCTTTAAAATCTTATTCCGGCGGGGGTTTTTTATGTATGTATTGATTGATAAAAAGAAAAGCCGCGGGATAATAATTGCCGCGGCTTTGATTATTATCGCCGTCGCGGTTACCGCGTGTATCCTTCTTTTTCACGAGGGGGTTTCCGAAAACACCGTTTTCCCCGAAAACGTATACGGCGTTTCCGTACATACAAGACTTTTGCCGGTATGGACTCCGAAAAGGCCCGGGATACCCCGGAAAATAAAGTACATCGTCATTCATGAGACGGGAAACAGGAACAACGGCGCTGACGCTTCGGCGCACAGCGATTACTTACGAAGCGTAAACGGGGAGACCGCGTCATGGCATTACACGGTGGACGACAAGGAGATATATCACCATATCCCGGATAACGAGGTCGCCTGGCACGCGGGCGACGGGCTTTCGCGAAACGGCGGAAACAGAAACGGAATCGGCATTGAGCTTTGCGTAAACTCAGACGGCGATTTCGAAAAGACGTTTATAAACGCGGCAAAGCTCACCGCGTATCTATTAAAACAGTACGGGCTTACCGTTAAGGCGATAAAGCAGCACGCGGATTTTATAGATAAAAACTGCCCGGAAACAATCAGAAACACCGGCAGAACGGAAGAATTCATATCCCTTGTTAGCGTCTATCTTAATGAGTCGCCACCCGAATAAAGAGCCCGCCCGCGTCCGTTGGTATGCAAACGAGCAAGAGTCCGCATCCGCGTCCGCCGCGGCGTACGGGTAAAATGAAAAAGGCGGGCCGCCCCCCGCGACACCGGGGGGCGGCCCGCTATTATCATGATTAATTGTCGCTTTTCCTTCTCACCCTAAGGGGGAGGAGGAAAACTGTTTAATTCATAACGGGGTTTTCTTGATTTTCGCGAATTTCCGCGGGTAGATACCGGGCGTCGCCGTTGCTTTTTCTATTATTACCGCGCTGTTTTGCCGGTCTGTGGCGAAAAGCGTATAGTCTTTTTTCCCTAAAAGCCTCCCGCCGAGCTTTTCGATTGCGTTTTGCGCGCGGTTTATCTCGTCAAGTGAGTCGAAAGCCTTCATCGCGAAAAACACGCCGCCCGGCGATACAAACGGCAAAGCAAGCTCGCATAAAGCCGAAAGCTCCGCCACCGCCCGCGCCGCCGCGATATCATAGCCCTCGCGAAAGCCGGGCTCCCGCGCGAGCTCCTCCGCTCGCGCCTGAACGCAGGTCACATCCGCCAAACCTAAAAGCCCGCAGACTTCGCGTAAAAACTCGACCTTCCTGCCGTTGCTGTCAAGCAGCGTGATTTTCAGAGACGGCTCGGCGATTTTCAGCGCAAGGCCGGGAAAGCCCGCACCGCTGCCTATATCTATCATGCTTTTGTTCTTGAAATCATAAAGCGAAAGAAGGCTTACCGAATCTATAAAATGCCTTATATAAACCTGCGTCGGTTCGTCTATCGCGGTTAAGTTAGTTACGCGGTTTTTTTCGAGCAAAAAATCGCAGTAGGCCTTAAACCGCGATATTTTCATGTCGTCGGCCGGAATATTGAGTTTTTCGAACGCGTCAATCAATAGTTTATTCAAGCGTTTATCCTCTTTCAGTCGATATTCAGATACATAAGCAGCGCGGTTATATCCGCGGGGCTGACGCCCGAAATTCGCGAGGCTTGTCCGACGGACACGGGACGGATTGACGAGAGCTTTTGCCGCGCCTCGTTTCGGAGTCCCGGAATTGTCATATAATCTGTGTTTTCGGGGAGCAGACGGGTTTCGAGCTTTTTAAACTGCGCGATTTTATCAAGCTGCTTTTTGATATAGCCCTCGTATTTGAGCGTGATTTCCACCTGCTCCGCGACGCTTTCATCCAAAGCCGGGCGTGTCGGGTCAAATACTTCAAGGCTCGCGTAGCTCAGCTGGGGGCGGCGGATTAAATCCGCGAGAGTGACGCCGGTGCCTACCGGCGCGGTACCGAGGCTTGTTAATAAGGCGTTTAGCGCCTCCGACGGCGGGACAACCGTTTTCTGCACGCGGCGAAGCTCGGTTTCGATTTCATCGCGTTTCTTTAAAAACCGCTTATATCTGTCATCGGAGATAAGCCCTGTTTCGTATCCTATGGGCGTAAGGCGCAAATCCGCGTTGTCCTGCCTTAAATAAAGCCGGTATTCCGAGCGCGAGGTCATCATGCGGTAGGGCTCGTTCGTGCCCTTTGTGACAAGGTCGTCTATAAGCGTGCCGATATATGCCTGGCTGCGGTCAAGTATCAGCGGCGGCTTGCCGGAAAGCTTAAGCGCCGCGTTAATGCCCGCGATTAACCCCTGGGCCGCCGCCTCCTCATAGCCCGAGGTGCCGTTAAACTGCCCCGCGCCGTAAAGGTTCTCCACGGCCATTATTTCAAGCGTGGGCTTTAAGGCAAGCGGGTCGATACAGTCGTATTCTATCGCGTAGGCCGGGCGCATCACCTCGGCGCGCTCAAGGCCCGCTATCGAGCGGATTATCTCAAGCTGGACATCCTCAGGCAGGGATGAGGACAAGCCCTGAATATACATCTCTTCGGTGTTAAGCCCCATGGGCTCGATAAAAAGCTGGTGTCTCTCCTTGTCAGGGAATTTGACGATTTTATCCTCGATTGACGGGCAGTAGCGCGGGCCGATGCCCTCGATTTTGCCCGAGTACAGCGGGGACCTGTGCAGGTTTTTGCGTATTATTTCATGGGTTTTTTCGTTGGTATAGGTAAGATGGCACATAACGCGGCTTTCGGGCGTCGATATCGTCTCAAACGAAAACGGCGGGATATCCTCGTCGCCGGGCTGGGGCTCCATTCTGTTAAAGTCAATCGTTCGCGCGTTTATGCGCGGCGGCGTGCCCGTTTTAAACCTCATAAGCGGAAGGCCGGCCTTTTTCAGGGAGTCAAACAGCCTGTTTGACGGAAACAGCCCGTCGGGACCGCTTTCAAAGCTTGTTTCGCCGATGATTACTTTCCCGCGAAGGTACGTGCCCGTGCAGATTATCGCCGCGCGCGCGCGGTACTTTGCGCCCAACGCCGTCGTGACAGAGCATACGCGCCCGTTATCAATGCCGATTTCGACTATTTCCGCCTGCTTTAAGTCCAGGTTTTCCTGCGTTTCGAGCGCGTGCTTCATGCGCGCCTGGTATAAGCGCCTGTCCGCCTGTGCGCGGAGCGAGTGCACCGCCGGGCCCTTGCCGCGGTTTAACATTCGAAACTGTATGCAGGTTTCGTCCGCCGCGCGCGCCATCTCGCCGCCCAGCGCGTCAATCTCGCGCACAAGATGACCTTTTGCCGTGCCGCCGATTGACGGGTTGCAAGGCATGTTTCCCACAACGTCTATATTTATCGCAAAGCATACGGTTTTAGCGCCGAGCCTTGCCGCGGCGAGCGCGGCCTCTATCCCGGCGTGTCCCGCGCCGATTACGGCTATATCGTATGCTCCCGCGGTATACTGCGCCATATATATAACTCCTTGTAAAAAGAATGATTTCTTCTTCCTCCCTCGGGGGAGGAGAAGAAAAAACTCAAATGCTGATAGCCCTCGCAAGCTTGGATTTTTGTTCGGGTTTGATTATAAGCGTTTGCTCAAGCAGCGCGCCGAATTGCATGAGCTTTTTAACGTCTCCGCGTATCAGTTCAAGCTCGATTTCGGAAAACCCCTTCTTTTTATTGCTTTTTATAAAAAAGCCCGTATCATGGCAGAGCTCGAATATCAGGCTCTCGTCAACACAAAGCTTCGCGGCATAGCGCGTAAACTCGACCCGGGCAAGCTCGCAAGCCCCGGATACAAGTATTGTTTCAAGAATATCGCGCGGCGCGCCCGCGTCTATAAGAAGCGGAATGCCGGAGGATAAGGAAGGCGCGTTTACCTGCCATTCGTTTTTTTGCGAAAGTGCGCCGGACACCCTGCGTCCCGATTTAAACGTCACGACGGAGGCTTCGTTTTCGCGCCTTAAGCGAAGCGAGCCGCCGTATTTTGCGAGCAGCCCGTAGGACGTGTCATAGTATATCGAGAGCATATTCGTACAAACCGGCTTTTCCGAAATATACCGGGATATTTCGGGCAGGCCGAAAAGCGTCTCCGGGCTTAACGGCTCGATTATTGCGTATTTGAGTTCGATTTCCTTACCCATTTGCCGCACCTCTTTTTATAAAAAGGACTTCAAGCTCGTGAAATACAAGCGGCACCGCCGCGAGCGGGATAATAAGAAGCCACCCGGACGTATCGACGGGCAGTGTTTTAAAAAGCCCGGATAAAAACGGCAGGTATACCGCCGCGACCTGAAGCAATACCCCGCCCGAGAACGCGGCTATCATGAGCTTGTTTGAAAACAGGCTTGTTTTAAACAATGATTTTTTACCCGCGCGAATACCGAACGCGTAAAAAAGCTGACTTGTCGCGAGCGTCAGAAACGCGTATGTCCGCGCGATTTCAATGCTGCCCGTGGAATTTAAGGTCAGCCTGAACACCGTAAGAGTTACGGCGGCGAAAACCACGCCGTAAACAAGTATTCTGAGCAAACCGCGGTTTGCGAAAAAGCTCTCGGACGGGCTTCTCGGTTTTTCCTTCATAACGTCGGGGCTTGGCGGGTCTGTGCCGAGCGCGAGCGCGGGCAGGGAATCGGTTATAAGGTTAATCCAGAGAATGTGAAGCGGCGCGAGCGGGGATTTCCAGCCAAGCAGGACCGCGGTAAAAATCGTCATAAGCTCGCCCGCGTTTGCGGAAAGCAGGAAGTATATCGATTTTTTTATGTTCTCGTAGATGTTGCGTCCGTCCTCCACCGCGTGGGCTATCGTTTGAAAATTATCGTCCGTCAGAATAAGGTCGGACGCTTCCTTAGCCGCGTCGGTGCCCGTTTTGCCCATCGCCACGCCGATATCCGCGGCTTTGAGCGAGGGCGCGTCGTTCACGCCGTCGCCGGTCATTGATACGACGTTGTTCCGGCTTTTCAAAGCCTTGACTATCCGAAGCTTATGCGCGGGATTGACGCGCGCGTATATCAGAATCCTGTCCGACGCTTCCAAAAACTCGTCATCGCCGAGCCTGTCAAGCTCCTCGCCCGAGATTACCTGATCGGGCGACGCGATAATTCCGACCCGCATGCCGATTGCCGCGGCCGTGGCCTTGTGGTCGCCCGTAATCATGATTACGCGGATACCCGCGTCATGGCAGGTTTTGACCGCGCTTACAGCCTCCTCGCGCGGAGGGTCCATCATGCCGCAAAGGCCAATGAATATAAGGTTTTCCTCACGGGGGGAGCCATCCCCGCTTCTCATCGCGAAAGCGAGAACCCTGAGGGATTTTTCGGACATACTCTCGAGACAGGCGCGGATAACGTCGCGTTTTTCGTCGTCAAGCTTTTGGATACTTCCGTTTTCCCAGATATAACCGCTTCGGGAGAGCAGCACATCCGGCGCGCCCTTTGTGTACGAAACCGTCGTGTTTTCGGCTCGGTGCAGCGTCGTCATCATCTTGCGCCGCGAGTCGAACCCTATTTCGGCTATCCTCGGAAATTCCCGTTCAAGATTACGCTTATCCATACCGTGCGCCATAGCGAAATCAAGAAGCGCGAGCTCGGTCGGGTCGCCGATTCTCGCGTCGTCGGTTATACTCGCGTCGCAGCATAATGCCGCCGCGGAAAGCAGCGGCAGACTCACCTGCGTTTTAACGCCGGCGGCGGATAAATCGAACAAATCGCCGTTTTCAAAAACCGACACGACCGTCATTTTATTCTGCGTGAGCGTGCCCGTCTTGTCCGTGCATATAACCGTGACCGAGCCGAGAGTTTCCACGGCGGGCAGACGGCGAACGATTGCGTTTCGTGAAACCATTCGCGTAACGCCGATGGCCAATACAACCGTCACTATCGCGGTCAGCCCTTCGGGAATAATCGCGACCGCGAGGGATATCGCGGTCAGAAGCAGTTCAAACGGGTCTCTCCTCTGTAAAAGCCCCGTCAGAAACAAAAGCGCGCAAGCCGCGCAAGCCGCGATGCCCAGCTGCTTTCCAAGCTTGCCCATTCTTTTCTGAAGTGGGGTTTTCCCCGTATCCTGTTCGTTCAGCATTTCGGCGATTCTGCCCACCTCGGTGGACATGCCGGTAGCGACCACAACGCCTTCGCCGCGCCCGCCCGTAACGATTGTACCCTGAAACGCCATGTTTATCCTGTCGCCGAGCGGGATGTCCGACGGGGCTTTAAAGCTTTCATCCTTTAAAACCGCGACGGATTCGCCTGTCAGCGCGGATTCGTTTACGGTAAGACTCGAGGTTAAAGTCAGGCGCATATCCGCGGGTACGATTCGCCCGGCTTCAAGCAGCACGACATCGCCCACCGCAAGTCCGTCCGCGTCGATTTCGCGAACCTTGCCGCCGCGGCGCACGAACGCGTGGGTCGTCGTAAGCTTTTTTAAGGATTCGAGGGCGCGGTCGGCTTTGCGCTCCTGTATAACGCCAATCGTCGAGTTTAATATAAGAATCGCGAGTATAACCGCGCAGTCCTTCCACTCGCGAACAACAGCCGAAACCGCGGCAGCGGCGAGCAGTATATAGATTAAGGGTTCGTTGAATTGCCGTAAAAACTGTTTTATAAGCGTGTCGCGCTTGCCGCCGGTAATCACGTTTAACTCGCCGGCGCCGCGCTCGGCCGCGTCTTTTTCCGACAAACCCGTTTTTATGTCAACATCAAGGTTAGCCGCGGTATCCGATATCGAAAGCTTATGATACATATATTTTCGCGCCTTTCGCAATAACAATGGGTATAATGTAAAGAATATATAACAAACCGGATTATTATTTTAAGGAAAATTATTTAAATCAATTATAGTATTATCTTTGTTTAACGTCAAGGAAATTAGACACTATCCCTGTCCCCGTGTGACGGGAAGAAACGTTTGTAACACAAATATTGTTGACATTTATATAATAAGTGCTATAATGATTTATACTCAAAGGCTATGAACGGAACGAATAAATGCCGGTATCGGGCGCAGCAGAGAGAATATCGCGAGGCTGAAACGGTATTCGCGTTTCGGGTATTTGTTCTACCATCCGTTCGCCGCCGCTTCGAAGCGTGTTCAGTGTGTAGGGGCGGACGTGTCCGCGCGTTAAGCGGATATGAGCGGTAAGGCATTTTGCTTTACAAGCAGGGTGGAACCGTGCGGATA
Source organism: Clostridiales bacterium (assembly GCA_012515925.1). Taxonomy (GTDB): domain Bacteria; phylum Bacillota; class Clostridia; order Oscillospirales; family JAAYXM01; genus JAAYXM01. Next base: position 8,358 of record JAAYXM010000178.1, on the reverse strand, counting down.
GTTGCCCGCACCCCTGATTCTTCGGGGGTGCGGGATTAGTTTATTTTACGGAGGCAGCAAAATGATAAGCATTACATTAAAAGACGGAAGCGTATTATCGATTGATAATCCGACCGATTGTCTCGGCGTCGCCGAAAAAATCAGCCCGGGACTCGCGCGCGCCGCGCTTGCCGCGAAGGTTGACGGCGCGGTATGCGATTTAAGCCGTATAATCGATAAGGACGTATTGCTTGAGATTCTGACGTTTGATTCGGACGAGGGCAGAAGAGCTTACTGGCATACGACCTCGCATATACTCGCGCAGGCGGTAAAGAGGCTGTATCCGGATGTTAAGCTCGCGATTGGTACGTCAATAGATAACGGCTTCTATTATGACTTTGATACCGAAGAACCGTTTACCGCCGAGGCGTTAGACAGGATTTCCGGGGAAATGAAGAAGATTATCAAGGAAGACCATAAAATCGAAAGGTTTACGATGACGCGCGGGGAAGCGCTTGCGTTTCTGAAAAACGAACCGTATAAGACCGAGCTTGTTTCGGAGCTTCCCGAGGGTGAAACGATATCCTTCTACCGGCAGGGCGAATTTACGGATTTGTGCGCGGGGCCGCACCTTCCGTCAACCGGGCGTGTAAAGGCGTTCGCACTTACATCAAGCACCGGCGCTTACTGGCGCGGGGATTCAAGCAAAAAAATGCTTAAACGCATTTACGGCACGGCATTTCCGAAACAGTCCATGCTGGACGAATATCTTGCCGCGGTGGAGGAGGCCAAAAAGCGCGACCATAATAAAATCGGCCGCGAGCTTGAGTATTTTACGACCTCCGAGTATATCGGACAGGGGCTTCCGATACTCATGCCGAAGGGCGCGCGCGTAATACAGATTCTGCAGAGGTTTGTCGAGGACGAGGAGCAGAAACGCGGCTATCTGCTGACGAAAACGCCGTTTTTCGCGAAACGCGAGTTATATAAAATATCCGGGCATTGGGACCATTACAGGGAAGGTATGTTCATAATGGGAGACCCTGAGTCGGAGGACGAGGTTTTTGCGCTCAGGCCCATGACATGCCCGTTCCAGTTCCAGGCGTATCTTTCGCGCATGAGAAGCTACCGCGACCTGCCGCTTCGGTATAACGAAACCTCGACGCTGTTTCGAAACGAGGCGTCGGGCGAGATGCACGGGCTTATCCGGCTGCGACAGTTTACGATTTCCGAGGGGCATATAGCCTGCACACCCGAGCAGCTTGAAAAGGAATTCTTCGACGCGCTTGATCTGGCGCGGTTTATGCTCAAAACCCTGGGCCTTGACGAGGACGTCACCTACCGTTTTTCGAAATGGGACGAAAACGACAGGGAGAAATATATCGGCGAGCCCGGTCAGTGGGAGGAAGTCCAGACCCGTATGCGTGATATTCTGGACCATACCGGCATCGAATATACCGAGGCGTCGGGCGAAGCCGCGTTTTACGGCCCCAAGCTCGATATTCAGATAAAAAACGTTTACGGCAAGGAAGATACATTAATTACAATACAGGTGGATTTCCTGCTGGCCGAGCGGTTCGAAATGGAGTATATCGACAAGGACGGGTCAAAGAAGCACCCGTATGTTCTGCACCGTACCTCGATAGGCTGTTACGAGCGCACCCTCGCGCTGCTGCTCGAGAAATACGCCGGCGCTCTGCCGGTCTGGCTTATGCCGACGCAGGTTAAAGTCCTGCCGATTACCGACAGACAGCACGATTACGCGCGAGATATCGAGGCCCGGCTTCTCGAGTCGGGCGTCAGGGTCGAGACTGATTTGCGCTCGGAGAAAATCGGATATAAAATCCGCGAGGCGCAGCTTGAAAAAATACCGTATATGCTGGTCGTGGGCGATAAGGAGCAGGAATCCGGGGAAGTCGCCGTGCGCGCCAGGCAGGGCGGGGATATCGGGACAATGAAGCTTGAGGAATTTATAAAAAAAGTACTGCAAGACATTGAGACTAAACAATAAAAATGTATAATTAAAACCGCCTCCGGCACAATATTGTCGGAGGCGGTTTTTCATGAAAAGCAGGAAAAAGCTGATACTGTCAGTTATAATTATAATGATATTCAACGCTATGTTGATTTCTGCGATGCAGGGAACCCGCGCCGCGACTGTATATAAATCCGGCTCCCGGGGCGAGGTTGTCCGGCAAATACAGCAGAAGCTCAAGGACTGGGGCTATTATAAAGGAAGCGTAGACGGGATATACGGGGAGCAGACCACGGCCGCCGTTAAAAGCTTTCAGAGCAAAAACGGGCTTAAGTCAGACGGCGTTGTCGGCGAGCAGACACTTAAAGCGCTCGGAATTAACGCAAATCAGCCGGGCGGCGGTGGCGGCGGGGACGCGTCAAAGACAAACGATTTGTATCTGTTGTCGCGGATTATATCCGCCGAGGGGAGAGGTGAGCCGTATAACGGCCAGATAGCGATAGGCGCGGTGATAATGAACAGAATCAGGCACCCTTCGTTTCCCAACACACTCGCGGGCGTGATATACCAGCCCGGGGCGTTTTCCGCCATTGATGACGGGCAGTTCGACCAGCCGATAGCGGAAGTATCCCGGAAAGCGGCGCAGGAGGTGTTAAACGGCGTCAACCCCGTCGGGGACGCGATATACTATTATAACCCTAAGACCGCGACGAACAAGTGGATAAGAAGCAGGCCTATTATCAAGGTAATAGGCAAGCATGTGTTTTGCACATGATATAAGCGGTTAATATCGCCCCGGGCGATACTAACCGCTTAATCTATATACCTGCATCCCGGGTGGCAGGAGAGTTGAGCAGCTTCCCTTGATAATCAAAGCGTGAGCCGTGGCACGGGCATTCCCAGGTCAGATCGTCCGGGTTCCAGTCAAGCTGACAGCCCAGGTGCGGGCACTTGACGTCCACCGTGTATACAATGTTTTCGGGTGACTTATATACGCCGATTTTCCGCTCGTTGTATTCAACGATTCCGCCGTGCCCCGGTTTGATTTCCGAAAGCGCGGAGTCGGGGGGCGTAAAGGCTGTTTTAAAAAGCCCGCTTACGGCTTCGGCGGTATCCGTCGCAAGCTGCTTAACGGAGGCGGTTACGTTGAACCGCTGCGGCGTGAATAACTCTTCAAACTCGCTTTTTCTCCCTGTTATCATGTCGCAGAGTATGCTCGCGGCGGCCATCGAGCTTGTCATGCCCCATTTCTGAAAGCCCGTCGCCACGTACATATTCGGCGTCGAGGCGGAGTATCTGCCGATATACGGTACGCCGTCAGCCGGCATGCAGTCCTGCGCCGACCAGTTGTATTTGACCGAGCAGTCGGAAAACCACTCCCGCGCGGACTTTGTTAAAAACCCGTACGCGCCGCCGGATTTGTTTTCACCGGTCCTGTGCCCGCTGCCGCCTATAAGCAGGTATTCATTATAGTTTCGAAACGAGTATTGACTGTCGTCCGCGAGATACATGCCGCCCAAATCCCTCGCGCCCGTAACCGCGATAAAATACGAGCGGGACTGGTGCATCCTCGCGAAATAATAGCCCGGGGCGTTGATAATCGGGTAGTGAGTGGCGATTACCACGTCCTTGCCCTTTACGGTAAAGTCCCCGGCGATAATCTTGTTATCCTCAACATTTCGGACAAGGCAGTTTTCGAAGATTGTCAGCGTTTCCGAAATCGGCGCTAAAAATTTCAGCGGGTTAAACTGTGCCTGGTTGTTAAAGCATACCGCGCCCGCCGCTTTAAACGGAAGGTTTAAATCCTCCGTGTAATACGCGTCTATGCCCAAGCTTTTCGCGGCCTCCGCCTCGTCCTTTACCTTCGCGGTGTCGCCGAGCGTATAGACAAACGCGCGCTTTTTCTCAAAATCGCAGTCAATCGAGTGTTCGGCAATTATTTCGGAATACTTTTTTATCGCGCTTTCATTCGCTTTCGCGTACAGCCTTGCCTTATCAGACCCGAACTCCTTAATAAGACGGGAATAAATAATTCCGTGCTGCGACGTAATTTTAGCAGAGGTATATTCGGTTACGCCGCCTGATACCCGGTCCCGCTCGAGGATTATAACGGTTTTGCCCGCGTTTTGAAGAAAATACGCCGTCAGAAGCCCCGCAAGGCCTGCCCCGATTATGATGACGTCCGCTTCCATGTCCCGTGACAGAGGTTTTTGAGTCTTAAATTCGACGGTGTCGCTCCATAAGGATTTCAAATTCAGCCCCCCTTGACTGTGTATACGGATATTTTACCCAACTTTTTTACAAAACTAATCTAAAAGAATTCCCCCGTATTCCCGATTTCTCGCCGGATTTCGCTATCCGAGGATGCGGATTTTTAGTATATCCGGAAGGTTTACAAAAAACAAACACGAATTATGTAAAAAGGCTTGTCTTTACAAAATGTAAATATATGGTAATATATTATCGTGACAAGGAGGTACGGACATGCTGCAGCGTATAAAAAGGAAGTCTTTTTATAAAAATGACAGAGTTTCGTATATTTCCGTACATTCAATTGAGCCGAACCCCGCTCAGCCGCGCAGGCTGTTTGACCCCGACGGGCTGCGGGAGCTGGCAGACAGCATACGCGAAAACGGCGTCCTTCAGCCGATTACCGTGCGAAGCTGCGGAAACAAGTATGTTTTGGTGGCGGGCGAGAGGAGGCTTCGGGCGTCGAGAATGGCGGGACTCGGCGAAATACCCTGTATTATTACAAGAATGGATGAAAAGCAGTCATCCTTGATAGCGCTTGTTGAAAACCTGCAGCGCTGCGACCTGGATTTTTTCGAGGAGGCCGAAGGAATCCGGCGCATGATTCATACATACGGTTTTTCACAGGAGGAGGCGGCGAGAAAGCTCGGGAAATCGCAATCCGCGATATCGAACAAACTTCGCCTTTTACGGCTTTCGCCGCGGGTTATAAAGGAAATAAGCCTTAATTCGCTGACGGAGCGGCACGCAAGAGCCTTGCTCCGGCTAAAAAACGAACAGCAGCAGCTCACGGCGATAAAGCATATCGCGGAGAAGAAGTATAATGTGTCGCAGACCGAGGAATACATAGAAAAGCTCATATGCAGAAACGCGGATAAAAAATCCGCGCAGGCGCGCAAGCCACGCTATATTATAAAGGATGTCAGGTTGTTTCTGAACACGATAACCCGCGCCATAAATACAATGCGCTTATCGGGAGTGAGAACGGATTTTTTTGAGGAGGAGGACGATAGCGCAATTTACATGCGGATTTGTATTTTTAAGGGCGCGTGAATAATATGTGTTCCACGTGGAACAAAAGGGGCTGGACCGGGACGCGAGCATATCGCGGTTCGGTCCAGCCCCTTTTCAAAAAAAACGGTCGGAAGTTAAAAGGTGAAGTCAAGTTCAACCGAGAGCATACAGAAGTGTTTTCTCCGGCGCCAATTCGGCATATCAGTAGGGAGGCATCAATAATCCCGTCAGTGTTCCACGTGGAACATTTTTTATCCCGGTGTTGAAAATTATCCGCGCTGTGATATAATAAACGCGTACTATTATTGCATCATACATACAAAACAGCTTGGGACGGCCTTATCGCGGCCGAAAAAGCCGGCAAAACAAGAGAATCTGACGGGATTATTCTCTGGGGATAATATTGTGGATAACCCGGATATTTTTATGCGAAACGGGTGATGAAATGGCTAAAACCATTGCGATTGCTAATCAAAAGGGCGGCGTCGGTAAAACGACAACCTGTGTAAATCTCGCGGCGGCGCTAACCGCCGCGGGAAAGCGCGTACTGCTTTGCGACATGGACCCGCAGGGGCACGCGAGCATCGGGCTTGGTGCGGACAAGCGGGACGGAAAGCCTACGATATATGATGTGTTGATTAACGGCGTCGAGACAGTCCCGGTAATCAGAAAAACGAAGCACGGTGATTTGCTCGCCGCGAATACCAATCTCGCGGGCGCCGAGGTGGAAATACGGTCCCTGGAAAACCACCATTATGTATTAAAACAGGCGCTGGAGCCGGTACAAAGCTTATACGATTTTATTCTGATTGACTGCCCACCCTCGCTGGGGCAGCTTACGGTCAACGCGCTTTGCGCGGCAGATTCGGTAATTGTGCCCGTCGATTGCGGGTTTTACGCGCTTGAGGGACTCAGCGCCCTGACGTCAACAATGTCCATGATAAAGAAGCGGCTGAACCCTGAGCTTGAAATAGAGGGCATACTTCTGACCATGTTCGATTCGCGCACAAATCTCGCAATCCAGATTGCTCAGGAGATAAAAAAATATTTCCCCAAAAAGGTTTTTTCCACCGCGATTCCCCGTAATGTAAGGCTCGCGGAAGCGCCGAGCCACGGAAAGCCGATTTTCGAATATGACAGGTTTTCGAGAGGCGCCGAAAGCTACTTGCTGCTTGCGCGGGAGCTTATTGAAAACAACAAATAAGGAGGTCGCAGAAAATGGTTAAGAGAGGGCTCGGCAAAGGGCTTAACGCTTTGTTTTCGGAGGAGACGGAGTTAAGCGAGAAGCTTCAGCAGACCGTAAATATATCCGAGCTTAAACCCAACAAAAACCAGCCGAGACGCGAGTTCAACGACCAGTCGCTTCGCGAGCTTGCCGAATCCATAAAAAAACACGGGATTCTGCAGCCGCTTACCGTAAGACGCATCGACACGGGCGGATACGAGATAATCGCGGGCGAACGCCGGTGGCGCGCGGCTCGTGAGGCGCAGCTTGAAGAAGTGCCGGTTATTATCGTCGACGCGGACGACAGGAAATCAGCGGAGCTTGCGCTTGTGGAAAACCTGCAGCGTGAGGATTTAAACCCGATAGAAGAGGCGCAGGGATTTAGGACATTAATAGACGAGTTTGAGCTGACCCAGGAGGAGCTTGCCGCCAGAATCGGAAAATCACGCTCCGCCGTCGCAAACAGTCTGCGGCTCTTGTCGCTCGCGGGACAGGTACGGGAAATGCTGTTTGAGGAGAAGCTGAGCGTCGGACACGCAAAGGTTCTGCTTGCGCTGGACGATGAAAAGCTTCAGCAGGAAACCGCTGCGGCGGTAATCAAAAACGATTTGAGCGTACGGCAGACAGAAACCGTTGTAAAAAAGCTGCTTCAGGCGTCAAAGGAAAAAAAGCGCGTTATACACGAGATAAAAGTAAACTATCTCGAAGAAATCGAAAGGAAGCTCTCCGAAAAACTCGGCAGAAAGGTCAGGCTTGTAAGCGGGCGCAAAAAGGGCAGAATAGAGCTTGAGTTTTACGGTAATGATGATCTGGAAACTTTAATCGGCATTTTAGATAAGGCCGCGAACAGATAGATTATATGACATTCAATAAAAGGAAAGTGAAAACACATGCTTGACGTAAAGGTTATTAAGGACAACCCGGAGTTTGTTAAAGAAGCGCTCGGCCGCCGCAATAAGGACTATTCCGCCGAAATAGACAAGGTTATCGGTTTATACGATAAACGGCGCGAGATAATCGGCGAGGCGGAGGCGATGAAGGCCGAGCAAAACGCGGTTTCAAAGAAAATCCCCATTATGAAGAAGGCGGGCGAAGATACCGCGCCCGTTTTCAAACGCATGAAAGAGCTGTCGGATTCCGTTAAGGAGAAGGATACGGAGCTTCGCGATATAGAACAGCAGTTAAACGACGCGATTCTGCTGCTTCCGAACATTCCGAACACAAAGGTGCCGAACGGCAGGGACAGCGCGGATAATACCGAGATACGCAAATGGAGCGCGCCGCGGGAATTTGATTTTACACCTAAACCGCATTGGGAGATAGGCGAGGCGCTGGATATTCTCGACCCGACGACCGCCGCGAAGGTTACCGGCGCGCGTTTCCATTTTTACAAGGGCGCGGGGGCAAGGCTCGAGCGTTCGATTATAAGCTTCTTTCTTGACACGCATATTAAAAACGGCTATACGGAAATACTGCCGCCGTATATGGTTAACCGCGCCTCGATGATGGGGACGGGACAGTTGCCGAAGTTCGAGGAGGACGCGTTTAAGGTGTCCGGTACCGATTATTTTCTTATACCCACCGCCGAGGTGCCCGTGACCAACATGCACAGGGATGAAATCATAGACGGTCAAAGGCTTCCGATAAACTATTGCGCTTATTCAGCCTGCTTCAGGGCGGAGGCGGGAAGCGCCGGGCGCGATACGCGCGGCCTGATTCGCCAGCACCAGTTCAACAAGGTCGAGCTTGTTAAATTCGCCGACCCCGAGACATCCTATGACGAGCTTGAGAAGCTGACGGGCGACGCGGAAAGGGTGCTGCGGTTTCTGGGGCTTCCGTACCGCGTGGTGCGGCTGTGTGCCGGAGACCTTGGGAATTCGTCGGCAATTACTTACGATATAGAGGTATGGATGCC
>JAAYXM010000021.1 GCA_012515925.1 Clostridiales bacterium | reverse complement strand
GCTCGATATTCATAATTCCGGCAATTCCCGAGACGACGGGCAGCATTGTCGCGACATACGGTATGTTGTCGATAATCGCCGAAAGCAGAACGGAAACCCAGACCAGCAGAGTATATATAACAAACACATTGTTCCCGCTTATTTTTACAAAAATCCTGCTGATATCGTCGATAACGCCGGCCTGTCTGACACCGCCGATTACGACAAAAAGACCCAGCAGCAGGAGAATTGTAAAATAATCTATCTCTTTAAAGGCGAGAACACATATTCTAAGGCTTCTTTTTCTGATTGTTTCCCTGATGATTCCGATAATAAACAGCGACATACATACGAGCCCGTTTGTAACGGCGGGTTTATCGGGAATAAACGAAGCAAGGATTAGAATTATTACAAGACCTATCAGAAGATACGTCGGGAAATAATCCCTGACATCAGTTTTTTCAGTTAAATGAATACGCTGCTTAGCATTCCTGAATATAAACATAAGTACAAGCGTCGCGGCTATCGCGCCTGATTGCACAACCCAGAACATTCCGGGTTTGCCGAGAAACACGAAAAAGTCGAAAAAATCCATGCCCGCGTATCCGCCGAGCAGGATTGAGGTTGTATCGCCGACGAGTGTCGCGACGCCCTGCAGGTTGGAAGCGACTGATATGGCAATAACTGACGGAACGGGGGAAATATTAAGCTTTTTTGCGATTACGACGGCAATCGGCGCTATCATCAGAACCGTTGCCACATTGTCGATAAACGCAGAAACAATTCCGGCGAAAAGAGACAGGGATATAACCGCCCATTTTACGTTAGGCATTTTGTCGATTATCATGTCCGCGAGCCGCGCGGGCATTTTTGATTCGATAAATAAATATACGACGCCCATTGTGCCCGCAATCATAAGAATTACATTCCAATCGATTTCAAAAAAAGCATCGCTTACCGGAAGAATACCCGCGCACACGAAAATCAACGCGGATAAGAGAGCTGTATAAGCCCGTATCTTCGGAAAAGCGAGAAGCAAAACATAGGTGGATATAAAGAGCATAATCGCCGCAATTTTCATGATGTCCCCCGGTTAATTCACATATAAAAAACCACTTGATTATTGAATTAAAAAACCGTTATGTCTTCAAGACGAATTTCGCATAGCAAACACGGTGAAAAAACCTATATAATTATATATTAATCAATACCGCCCCGTGTTACCGCGGGGCATTATTTGAGGACAGTTATTTGAAAAGCTTTCCCGCGATTTTTTCGCCGCCGGGAATAAGAAGAATATCCTGCCTTGATATTCCGCCGGTTTTAATTAAAAGCACAAAATAAACCGTAATACCTATAAGTATTGAAACCGCAAGCGAAATATAAACGTTAAACGGTCGGGTCAGCAGGCTGTAAAGCGGGAACACCACCGCGCCCATAACGCAGGCGGAAACAAGCGGCTTTAAATACGAGTCCTTAAAGCCCGGCTTAAAGCCGATTAATTTAGCGAGAATAATAAGGTTTAAAACCGTAATCGTGATATAGCATAAATCCGTGCCGACCGCGGCGCCGTTTAGCTCAACGCCGGGTATTGATATGAGAAGGAAATTGGCTATTATCTTTACCGCCGCGCCGGCTATCATGGTCATAACGGGAATTTCGGCACGCCCAAGCGCCTGCATCGCGGTGGATGTAAGCGACGACGCGCAAAGAAAAAATGAACCGACGGACATAATCGAAAGCACCGGCGCCGCAATAGCGACATCGGCCTTCGCGGAAAAAAGAACGCCGAGTATGGGACCG
>JAAYXM010000177.1 GCA_012515925.1 Clostridiales bacterium | reverse complement strand
CCGTTGAATTTCTTTCGCTATAAAAATGTTATCATCACATTCACAAAGGAGACATCGAAATGAAACAGTTTTTAGGAATCCCAGTCAGTATTAAAAACGTTCCGGAGCTGGACCCGGGTTTTATCCCGATGCGGAAATTCTACGACTCGTATACGGAAAGCGCCAAATCCGGCGTGCCCGTAAAAATCGCCGTGGAACGTGAGGATTGTCAGTTTTCATGCTTTACGCTTAAGATGCACGGTACGGAAAGTATGCTTGCCACCGATCTCGTTATGGGCGAGCGCATCATCAAATCGCTTCTATGGAGCCGCGGCGGGTTTAAGGTATATATCGGCGGATATATGCCGCTTTATGATTATATAAAAGCCGAATACGCGAAGGGCGGAAAACGCGAGTTCGACGCCGTGACAATGGCGCGCGTATATGAAAAGGATTTTGAGGTTGTCTTTGTTCCGCTTGATAAGGTCCCCGATGAAAGCTCAACATCAAAAAGCATAGGCAGGCACTTAAACGGCTGCCGCATCGGCTTTGACGCGGGCGGAAGCGACAGAAAGGTTTCCGCGGTTATAGACGGAAAGGCAGTTTGGAGCGAGGAGGTCGTCTGGCATCCGAAGGTCAACGAAAACCCGGATTACCACTTTGACGGAATACTTTCGGCGTTTCGCGACGCCGCGGCAAAAATGCCGAGGGTTGACGCTATAGGCGTCAGCTCCGCGGGCATATACGTTAATAACAGGACAATGCTTGCCTCGCTGTTTATAAAGGTGCCTGAAAAGCTCTTCAATGAAAAGGTCAAGGATATATATGTCCGCGCCGCCGCGGAAATCGGCGACGTGCCCCTTGTCGTCGCTAACGACGGTGACGTTACGGCGCTTGCGGGCGCTATGAATTTAAACGATACGAATGTGCTGGGCATCGCGATGGGTACAAGCGAGGCGGGCGGTTTTGTTGACGGCCGCGGGAATATTACCGGATGTCTTAACGAGCTCGCGTTTATGCCGGTTGACTTAAATCCCGACGCGATGATTGACGAGTGGTCCCTTGATATAGGCTGCGGCGTCAAGTACTTCTCGCAGGACGGCGTTATAAAGCTCGCGGGTTATGCGGGTATTGATTTATCGGCACATAACACACCCGCTGAAAAGCTTAAATATATACAATCGTTAATGGAGAAAGGCAATCAGACCGTAAAGCACATATACGAGTCAATCGGCGTTTATCTCGGTCATACGCTTGCCTGGTATTCCGTAATCTACGATATTAAGCATGTGCTTCTCTTAGGGCGCGTTATGTCCGGCGAGGGCGGAAACATAATACTTGAAAAAGCGCGGCACACGATTGCGGACGAATACCCCGAGTATTCCGGAATAGAAATACACCTTCCCGACGAGGCCTCGAGAAGAATAGGTCAATCGGTGGCCGCAGCGAGCCTGCCGGAAGTGAATAATGCATAGTCTGACAGAAAAAGCAAAAAGCATACCCGAAATAAAAGCCGCCGCGCTTATATCTACACGGCGGATAACCTTTGAACCCTCGGTCAGGGATATCTGCGCGAAAAACCAATGCGGCGGGTACGGCCGAAACTGGTCATGCCCGCCCGACTGCGGTGATATTGACACGCTTATAGAAACCGCGCGCGGGTTTGATAACGCGCTTGTATTTCAAACAGTATGGCCGATTGAGGACTGCTTTGATATAGAAGGCATGAACGCGGCTCAGAAAAAGCATTTTGAAGCCACGCTTAAGCTTCGTGAATTG
>JAAYXM010000020.1 GCA_012515925.1 Clostridiales bacterium | reverse complement strand
TGTTTCTGGGCGAATATTCGCCAGAGCCTCTCGGGGATTATTTCGCGGGACCCTCACATGTACTTCCCACATCGGGTACCGCGCGGTTTTTCTCGGCGCTTTCCGCCGATAGCTTCATCAAGAAAACAAGCGTTATAAAATACGACAGGGATACACTTATCAAATCCGCCGCGGATATCGAAAAAATCGCGCATTCCGAAGGACTTTCGGCGCACGCGAATTCGATTTCGGCAAGAAGGGAAGACAAGGTAAAATGATTATACCCGAAAAGCTGAAAAGCCTTAAGCCGTACGACCCGGCGGAGCTTCAGCCAAGGTTTAAGCTTGACGCGAACGAAAGTTTTATCGACCCGCCGGATTATATATTAAGAAGCATCAGCGCAAGCGTCGGTTCGGTGGATTTAAAAAGATACCCCGATCCCGGCGCGAAGGAGCTTTGCGCCGAGGCGGCAAGCTTTTACGGCGTGCCGGAGGATTGCATCGTCGCGTCAAACGGCTCGGATGAGATGATTTCGATTATATTCAATTGCTTTCTGAACAAGGGCGACACAATGCTTGTGTCCGAGCCGGATTTCTCGATGTACCGGTTCTACGCGCACCTTGCCGAAGCTCGGGTTATCACGTCGGAAAAGATATGTCTTACCGCCGACCCGTCGGATATAAAAAGGCTCGCGTTTTCGGGCAACGCTTCGCTCGTAATATTCTCAAACCCCTGTAACCCCACGGGTACCGGGCTTAAGAGAAAGGACGTGCTGGAGCTTGTATCAAAGCTTGACTGCCTTGCGGTTATCGACGAGGCGTATATGGAGTTCTGGGACGAAAGCATAGTTGCGGACGTGATAAATCTGCCAAACGTAATCGTCCTCAAAACCTGCTCGAAGGCGCTGGGTATAGCGGGTGTGCGTCTCGGATTTGCGATAGGCAATAAGAATATCATCGATTTAATAAAAAAATCCAAATCGCCGTTTAACGTAAACAGCCTGACGCAGGCGGCGGGGCGCGCTTTGCTTCGCGAAAAGGAATACATAAAAAAGTGCGTAAGCCGTATCAAAGCGTCAAGGGATATTCTCGCGCGCGAGCTTGGAAAAACCGCCGCGGACTACCCGGGAAGCTTTGAGGTTTTTAAGACGGTCGCGAATTTTGTTCTGTTAAAAAGCGATATCGCGGAAAAGCTCTATACGGCGCTTTTAGAAAAGGGTATTCTTGTCCGGCGGGTTATGGGCGATTATCTGAGGATTACCGCGGGCTCGGACGAGGAAAACGAGGCTGTCGCGGAGTGCATACTTGAACTCTTAAAAAAGGAAGGGAATGACGGTTAATGGAACGTGCATCTCAGATATCAAGGAAAACAAACGAGACGGATATTACCGTGAAGCTTGATCTGGGCGGCGGGGATATCCGGATAGATACGGGCATCGGTTTTTTCGACCACATGTTAAGCAGTTTTGCTTCACACGCGGGATTCGGGCTTGATGTCAAGGCCTCCGGTGATTTGAAGGTGGACTGTCACCACACGGTGGAGGACACGGGTATTGTACTCGGCAAGGCATTTAAGCAGGCTATCGGCGACAAGGCCGGAATCAATCGTTTCGCGAGCGCATATATACCTATGGACGAGGCGCTGGCGTTCTGCGCGGCGGACGTGTCCGGCAGACCGTATCTTGTGTTCGACGCGGATATGAACGAGCAGAAAATCGGGGATTATGATTCGTGTCTTACCGTGGAGTTTATGCGCGCGTTCGCGATGAACGCGGAGATTACGCTGCACTTAAGGTGCGAATACGGTAAAAACGCGCACCATATCACCGAGGCGCTTTTCAAGGCATTTGCGCGCTCTCTTAAATCCGCCGTCAGAATCAGAGGGGGAAAAATCCCCTCCACCAAAGGAGTCTTATAATACATGCCAGGTTTTACGGCGATTATCGATTACGGAATCGGAAATCTTCACAGCGTTTCAAAAGCGCTGGATTATATCGGCATAAAAAACAGAATATGCGGCACGGCGCGTGAAATCAAAGCAGCGGACGCGCTTATCCTTCCGGGTGTCGGCGCGTTTCCGGACGGCATGGCGGCGCTTGAAAAGGCGGGGCTTGTCGAGACAATAAAGAGCCAGTCGGAGATAAAGCCGCTTCTCGGGATATGCCTCGGGATGCAGCTTTTGTTTGATAAAAGCCATGAGCTTGTCGAGAGCGCGGGGTTAGGGCTTATACCGGGCACCGTCGGGCTGATAAATACCGGATTAAAGCTTCCGCAGATAGGCTGGAACAGCCTCGCGATAAAAAAAGAAAACCCGCTGACACGCGGCCTTGACGACGATTCCTACGTGTATTTTGTGCATTCGTACTGCGCCTCGCCGGAAAACCCGGAGCATATCGGGGCGACCTGCGATTACGGCGCCGAGGTTTGTGCGATAACAATGCGCGGAAACCTTTTCGGCTGCCAGTTCCACCCGGAAAAAAGCGGTGACGTGGGTCTTCAGATATTGAAAAACTTTGCGGAGCTTTACAGATAGAGGAGTTAAGCCATGAATATAATTCCCGCGATTGATTTAAAGGACGGAAAATGCGTAAGGCTTTTAAAGGGCGATTTTTCCACCGTGCACCGTGTAGCGGATGACGCGGTGGAAACCGCGCGGAAATTCCTTGACGCGGGTGCCGGTATGATTCATATGGTGGATTTGGACGGAGCGCTTGACGGCACCGGTAAAAACCGTGATATAATATCAGATGTAATAACAAAAACCGGAGCGGCCGTCCAGCTCGGCGGCGGAATCCGCAATATGTCTGATATCGAAAGCGCAATCTCAACGGGCGTAAGGCGCGCCGTACTGGGCTCGGCCGCCGTTACAAACCCGCTTCTTGTGAAAGACGCGGTCAGGCTGTACGCGGACAGAATCGCCGTGGGAATCGACGCCGCGGACGGGCGGGTAAAAACCCGGGGCTGGACTTCGGACGCCGGGCTTGATTATATAGAGTTCGCGAAATCAATGGAGTCTTTTGGCGTAAAGTGTATTATCTTTACGGATATCGATTCGGACGGCGCGTTGAAGGGCCCCGCGTTTGACCGCCTGTTTGAGCTCAGGAAAGCCGTAAGCTGCGAAATCGTTGCAAGCGGCGGCGTTACGTCGATATCCGATATTCTGAAGCTTAAAGAGGCGGGAATCGAGAGCGCGATTTTAGGCAAGGCGATTTACGCCGGGCTGATAGATTTAAAGGAAGCGATTGAAAAAGCGGGATAAGGAGGTATACTTAATGCTTGCCAAGCGTATAATACCCTGTCTTGATGTACATGACGGGCGCGTTGTCAAGGGTGTTAATTTCAAAAACCTGCGGGACGCGGGTGACCCGGTGGAGCTTGCGGGGTTATACAGCGAAATGGGCGCGGACGAGATTGTGTTTTTAGACATTACCGCGACCCATGCCGCGCGCCGAACGGTTATAGATATAGTCGAGAAAACCGCGCGGTGCGTGTTCGTACCCTTAACCGTCGGCGGCGGAATCCGCACAGTCGATGATTTCAGGGATATTCTCAGGGCCGGCGCGGACAAGATTTCGGTTAATTCCGCTGCGGTCAGGGACAAGTCTCTTATCAGTGAGGCGGCGAAGAAATTCGGCAGCCAGTGCGTGGTACTCGCGATTGACGCGAAGCGCCGCGCCGACGGGTCTTTTCAGGTGGTTTTAAACGGCGGGCGAATAGAGACGGAGCTTGACGCGATAGAATGGGCAAAAGAGGCGGAAAAGCTCGGCGCGGGCGAGATTATGTTAAATTCAATCGACGCGGACGGTACCAAAAACGGGTTTGATATCGAAATGACAAAGGCGGTGGCTTCCTCCGTGCGTATTCCCGTTATCGCGTCGGGCGGCTGCGGGACTCTTTCGCACTTCTATGATGTTTTCACGGAGGGACAAGCGGACGCCGCGCTCGCCGCGAGCATATTTCATTACGGCGAGCTGACTGTGCCGCAGGTTAAGCGGTATCTTTCGTCCCGCTCTATCGCGGTTCGCATGTAAAGGATGTGTGGATTATGGACGTATCAAGGTATTTTATCAAGGACAGCCTTATTCCCGTGATTGTCCAGAACTATGAGACAAACGCCGTGCTTATGCTCGGCTACGCAAACGAGGAGGCGCTGAGGCTGACCATCGAGACCCAAACAGTCTGGTTTTACAGCAGGAGCAGGAAAAAACTCTGGAAAAAAGGCGAGACCTCGGGAAACTGTCTGCTTGTGCGCGATATTCGCGCGGACTGCGATGAGGACGCGATACTGATTCGCGTAAAACCAATGGGACCCACCTGCCATACCGGCAGGGATTCCTGCTTTTTCAACACGATTCAGACAAACGCGTAAAAAATCGGCTTAAAGCCGGAGAAATGGAGTTTTCATTATGGCGGATATTATTAAAAGCTTGTATAAGGTTATTGAGGACCGAAAGAAAAACCCTTTCGAGGAGTCGTATACCTGCTATCTGTTCGGGAAGGGCACGGATAAAATTCTTAAAAAAATCGGCGAGGAGTGCGCCGAGGTTATCATCGCGGCAAAAAACCGGGACAATACGGAGACCGTAAACGAGATATGCGATTTAATCTATCATGTTCTCGTGTTAACGGTAAACGCGAATATCCCGCTTGAAAACGTTTTCGACGAGCTTGAAAAGCGGAGTCGGAAAATCGGAAACTTAAAACAGCAGAAGGACACGGATAAACTGACGTAAAACGCATAGAAATAATACAAAAACCCGGGAGGATGCGAATTGACCTTAAGAGACGGAACAGACGAAAAATACAAGTGGAATTTATGCGATATTTATCCTGACGACGAGGCATGGGAGCGCGACTATAACAGAGCCGGCGAGCTTAAGTCGCGTTTTGCCGCTTATAAGGGCAAAATCGGCGAGAGCCCGGATACGCTGCTTGAATGCCTGAGGCTTGCGGACGAGGCGGATGAGCTTCTTTCCGCGCTTACGGCCTATTCAAGAATGCGAAGAGACGAGGATAACTCAATCGGCAAATACCAGGGCATGTCCGACAGGGCAGCGGATATTGCCGCGGAAACTGACGCGGAGCAGGCGTTTATCGAGCCCGAAATCATCGGGATCGGCCGCGAGAAAATCGACGGATTTTTAAAGGTAAATCCGGATCTGGGAGTATACGCGCATTATTTCGACACGCTGCTTCGCGTGAAAAAGCACACAAAAAGCCGGGAAGAGGAGAAACTGTTGGCAATGAGCGCTCCGCTCGCGGAGGCGCCCGGCGAGATTTTTTCGATGTTCAACAACGCGGATATAAGATTCGGCGGGATTACGGACGAAAACAACGAAAAGAAAGAGCTTACGCTTGGCAATTACGGCATGTTTCTCGAAAGCCGGAGCATTGAAGTCAGAAAAGCCGCGTTCGAGACCGTCCACGGCAGGTATAAGGAGTATGTCAACACGCTTGCCGCCGCGTTCGGCTCGAATATAAAAAGCAATGTATTCTACGCGAAAGCAAGGAATTACCCGTCGTCAATTGAGATGTTTTTGTTTGAGGACGATGTTAATGTAAACGTTTACATGAATCTTATCGAAGAGGTTGGGAAAGCAATCCCGGCGCTTTCGCGGTATCTTGAAACCAGGAAAAAACTTTTGGGACTCGATGAGCTGCATATGTACGATTTATACACTCCGCTTGTTGAGGATACCATAGGCAGGATACCGTACGAGGACGCGAAAAACCTTGTTCTGAAAGCGTGCGAACCGTTGGGAGACGAATACACCGGGGCGTTGAAAAACGCGCTGGACGGGCGCTGGGTGGACGTATACGAGAGCCCCGGCAAAACCCCGGGGGCGTTTTCGTGGGGAAGCCTAAGCGCGCATCCGTTTGTCCTGCTGAATTACCATGACAGGATTGACGATTTGTTTACGCTGATACATGAAATCGGCCACGCGATGCACAGCTTCAATTCCAACAATACGCAGCCGACGGTATATAAGAGCTATCCGATATTTACCGCCGAGGTTGCGAGCGCGGTAAACGAAAACCTTCTGCTGCATTATCTTTTAAATATCACGGACGACGACAAAAAACGCGCGTTTCTTTTAAACTACAAGCTTGACGGCATACGCACCACCGTGTTCCGGCAGACTATGTTTGCCGAGTTTGAGCTTAATATACACAATAAATACGAAAGCGGCGTTCCGATTACCGCCGAGCTGCTTTGTGAGGAGTATTTAAAGCTGAATCAGAAGTATTACGCGCCCGCCGCGGTGCCGGACGAGCTTATTTCCTATGAATGGGCGAGAATACCGCATTTTTATTCAAGCTTTTACGTATACCAGTACGCGACGGGGTATTCCGCGGCCGAAAAGCTCGCCGCGGGTGTATTAAGCGGAGATAATAACGCCCGTGACAGATATACAGGATTCTTAAAAAGCGGCGGCAGCGATTACCCGCTTAAGCTTCTTGCCGGGGCCGGCGTTGACTTATCTGACGGAGCGGCTTTCGCGGAGACCATGAAGGGCTTTTCGGAAACGCTGGATGAGTTTGAAAGATTAGCAGCCGCGATATGAATTTTATTAAACTGCTTGTCGGAATTTAAAGCGTCCCGTGCTTTTTCGTGCACGGGACGCTTTCTTTTTGCGTATAATGAAACAGAGGTTTATCGAAAGGCGGAGTTTGTGTTGCGGCGCTACGGTTTTACTGGTATCTGGATAATCACGGCGATAGCGTCGGGCATACTGCTGGCGCCGATATTTCCGCCGGGGTTTCTGGTGTTTTTACTGTGCCTGTTTTTGATAGCGCTCGGGTCGTTTATACTATTTTGTTGATTGACGGAGGTAATATAATTGAAAATAGTTGTTTTTAAATCACCTAAAATGTTTCGCGGCCTGCTCCGCAGATTATTCGGTATTAAATAGACACTAGACACTAGTCACCAGACACTAGCAGACGCGGGAGACGCAGGAGACGCGGGAGACGGGGGAGACGAAGGAGACGAAGCAAAACGCAGCCCCAGTCTACTAACAACTAATGACAGCAACAAGCTGCTAACCGCGGACACCGGTAGACGCGGGAGACGAAGAAAACAAATACGGGGAGCGACAGGGGGGCGGTAAACGCGCCCCCTGTCGCGTTAAAGCACGCCGAAAGCCACGCCGATATCGCGGAAATTCGCGCTTTCGCGGCAAGAAGACTTCTGTCCGTAAATATTAACGGTCGGCACTGAAAACTATAATATGTTGCTCAATCCGACAAAGTTCGTTAAAATATATTGATATGATAGCCGAGTTATGATATATTCATAAAAAATTAACAGCTTGTTTATTTTAAACCGGCAAGAATAAAACAATAGGAGTGGTAAAATGAAGGACAATAATAACCCCCTTACCGCGCGACATTATGTTCTGGGTATTCAGCATCTGTTTGCCATGTTCGGCGCTACGGTACTGGTACCCATATCGACCGGTCTTAACCCCGCCATAGCATTGCTCGGCGCGGGTATAGGCACCTTGATATTCCATTTTGTCACAAAATGCAAGGTGCCTGTTTTTTTGGGCTCAAGCTTCGCGTTTATGACGGCTCTCCAGGCGGTTATAATGAAAGACGCGGCAAACATTCCCAAGGCGCAGGGCGGGATTATAGCGGCGGGTCTTGTTTATATAATCTTGTCCGTCCTGATATACTTTGTCGGTATCGAAAGAATCAGATCACTGTTTCCGCCGGTAGTTACGGGCCCGGTCATCGTCGTAATCGGACTTACACTCAGCCCGACAGCGATAGCCAGCGCGTCCGGATATTGGCCCCTTGCGCTTATCGTTATCGCGGTTATAATAACGGTTATGTGCTTTACAAAAGGCTTTTTCAAGCTCGTGCCCGTGCTTTTCGGGCTGGTCGTCGGGTATATGGCCGCGCTTATTTCCGATTTGACGGGGCTTACGGGCATGGTTCTCGGCGAGGGCGCGAGGTTTATCAACTTCAATACGATTTCCGAGGCCAGTTGGTTAATCGATTTCAAGTTATTCAGCCTTCCGGTCTTTGACTGGACGTCGATTATTCTGATAGCGCCGATTGCGCTTGTCACGTTTATGGAGCATATCGGTGATATTACGACTAACGGCGCGGTTGTTAAACAGGATTTCTTCAAGGACCCGGGTCTGCACAGGACGCTGCTCGGCGACGGGATCGCAACCGCGGTCGCGGGGTTAATCGGCGCTCCGGCAAACACCACCTACAGCGAGAACACCGGAGTTCTGGCGGTTACGAAAATGTATGACCCGCGCGTTATTCGTATTGCCGCGGTCTATGCCATAATACTCGGGCTTATCGGGAAATTCGGGGCGGTGCTTCAGACGATTCCGACACCCGTAATGGGCGGAGTCAGCCTGATTCTGTTCGGAATGATAGCAAGTATCGGTATCAGGACCATGAGCGAGGCCAACCTCGACTTTTCACACAGCAGAAACCTGATTATCGTTGCGCTGATACTCGTTATCGGGCTGGGATTGAACTCGGCGTCGCTGAAATGGCTGTTTGACCTGTTCGGCCAGGGCGAGGGACAGGTAGCGAAAACGCTTTCGCTGTCCGGACTGTTTATAGCCACGGTTGTGGGCATAATAATGAACAAAATACTGCCTGAGGAAGTATAATTAAAGAAGGTATATAAATGGGAAAGGTTTTTATAGCGGAGCACAATCTTATCTCCCATAAGATTGCGTTGTTGCGGGATGTGAACACGGGCAGCAAGAAATTCAGGGAATTGCTGCATGAGATTACGATAATAATCGGATGCTACGCGACCTCCGACCTTCCGGTTGAGGAGATTACGGTTAAAACGCCGCTTACGGAAACGCGCGGCAAATGTCTTTCGGGGCGGGAGATAGCGATTATTCCGATAATGCGCGCGGGTATAGGAATGGTTGACGGCATGCTCACGCTTTTGCCTACGGCAAAGGTTGGACATGTAGGTCTTGCCCGCGACCATGAAACGCTATTGCCGAAGGAGTATTACTGCAATCTGCCGAATGATATTGCCGAAAGGCAGGTAATAATCACGGACCCGATGCTCGCGACGGGCGGCTCGGCGGGCGCGACGATTCAGCTTCTAAAGGATAAGGGCGTCAGCGATATAAAGCTTATTTCCATTATTGCCTCGCCCGAGG
>JAAYXM010000176.1 GCA_012515925.1 Clostridiales bacterium | reverse complement strand
CCGAATTTATACTATACGGACGATGCGACCTGGTTTCTTCGTCCTCTCCGGTAACCGAAACAACCGAATGAGTATGGGAATAATTAATTACTATCTCATCACGGTTCAATCCAAATCTTTCATAAATAGCTTTCTTAATGCTGTTTGCAAAGCTTCTGTCTCCGTAGAGCAGGTCCAAAGATATTATTACCACCGCTTTATTTTCCTGAATAATGAGTACGGTGGCATATGGTTTATCATGTATTCCTTCGCTCTTATGAGTCCTTCCCGCAAACCCTGCCTGAAATACAGGAATATGCGGCGTTATTTCCTCTTTACAAATATAAAATTTCATGACTATTCTCCTTTATCAGATTGCTGTGCGAAAAAACTCAGAGGGTATTGGGTTTTAGATAATCCAAGACCCTCTTTGTCTACAGTCCGGGTCCTTGTTAAAGGTGCTTTTTATCAAGGGCGTTTTAAAGAACCCTTGCTGTCATTTGAATAAGATTAAAGTATTTACCCTGCTCCGCTTCCATCATGCCGCGGTCCTTCACGGCGTACGGGTTCGGGCTTTCAAGCCACTCGTCCCAAGCCTGCCCGCAGCACTCCATTTCACGAAAATCGACGATTTCAATACCGTCCGACTGTTTCCATAGGTTTTTCCACCAGTCAAGCGTCTGGAATGTTTCGGCGTCATCATCGCCGGCGTCGATAAAATACGGCTTAAGCTCCGGCGGAACACACTTTTTCATCTCCGTCTTCCAGCCGGGAACGGAAATCGCGATATAGCCGCCGGTTTTCACGAACGGAATCAGCGACGGCAGCATATCCGACGTCCTGCCGAAATAATGATAAGCGTCCACACTGAAAAGGATATCGAAATACCCGTGAGCGAAGGGCAGTCCTTTGGTTGCGTCGGCGTGTACCGGGAACGCTTTATCGTCAATACCGATGGATTTAAATCTCTCGTAGTTATCCGTCGGCGAAATCCAAAGGTCGGCAGCGGTAACCACGGCGCCGTACTTTTGTACAAGCAGCATGGTTGACAAGCCGCAGCCGCAGCCCAAATCAAGCACGCGCATATCCTTATCAATGTTCAGATATGACGCCATCTCTTCGCTTATCCGCATGGCGTTGGGGCCCATCATATTGTCTCTCAGGTATTTAAGGTTATCGGGGTTCTGCATATATTTATCGGTAAATTTATACATAAAAAATCGATCCTCCTGTAAAAAAATCAGAGCAACACAAATAAAGCAGCGTTAATCTGCCTTATCCGAAAAACCTTTTTACAGAATGACCGACATCAATACACTCCCTTGTTAGGTTAACTTAAGTCCGCCGCCGCGGGCTTAAGTACATAAACAGAATAGCACTAAACCAAACAGTTGTCAAACACTGTTTGCGGGCAATTCTTCAGAAAACCAGACTGAAAAAAGCGATAGTTGACAATAAGTTGCACATACAATGAAACACAATTGTTATGTATATATTTTTCTTCTTCCACGCAATAAAAGCGGCGGGGAAAAACACGAAGATTCTAAACAGGTTTTCAAACGGAAGCCAGAAATGATACAGTGAAAACAATACAGTGATTATTAACGGCGCGAAATCACCGTATCTGCTTAATTTCGATGTGAGGTATCCTCTGAAAAACAATTCTTCTATAATCGGACCGACAATAACATTTAAGATGGAGTATACAATACAGGTTGTGAGCAATATGTTATTCGGATACATCTTTAATTGCTCAATATTGTTCCAGTTGAAGTATTCGGGAATATATCCTGTAAACATATTTGAAACCGGAGCAAGCAGATTATTCTCTAACGGTGCAACTGTCACGGATATAATTCCCGCGAAAGCACACAAGCCAAATCCATACAAAAATATTTTCAACCGGCTCATTTTATTATGACGCGAAAACGAGCTTTTTAAAGAAAAACTACCGTATTCTGTTTTGCTCGCGTGCAAAACCACTCCTATTTCGATTGGAAATAATATCAGAGCGGCACAAAGCATGAATAATAACAGTGACGGAATTGTGTTTTGTATACTGCCTAAGACAATATAAACCAACATCAATAATGAGGTCGGTATAAATATCAGAAGCAGCGTCTTCAATATACTTATATTCTCGGTACCTTTATTTGTTGTTACAAAGTCTCCACGTTCACGGTTCATCATCCCTCTTTATCCCCCTTAATAATCAAACAGAATCTCATGATCCGTAATCGCCAGAACCGAGTATCTCCTGCTTTTCGACGGTTTATTTTTGAATCAGTATTAATCAGTTTAATGTAATTACCACAGTTTGAGTTTCTTCAACCCACTGAACATCAGCACCGAGAGCCTCAGAGATAAAGCTTAAAGGCACAAGAGTGCGTCCGTTTGTCACAAAGGACGGAACGTCTGTTTCAATCGCTTCATTATTAACGTAAACAGTGCTTTCGCCTATTGTATGAATTATGGTTTTTCCACCTGAAACAGCGGTTATAACACCGTCATTATAATCAACCGATGCGCCGAGAGCTTCAAATACAGCACGCATGGGAAGCATTATTCTGTCATTTACCAGTTGAGGAGGAACATCAAATACAACAGGACTTCCGTTTACGGTAACGTTAATGCCACCATTATAATTATCCGGTATTGACAGCATTAAAAGATCTGCTGAATTTTCATCTGTTAATGTCGGGAAATCGATGCTTTGAATACTGTCGTAATCTGAGTATTCGCATATAGCGGATACTCCCAAAGTGAATTT
>JAAYXM010000175.1 GCA_012515925.1 Clostridiales bacterium | reverse complement strand
GACAAAATCGGAACAGAAGGTATTGTTTTCAAGCCTCGGGGCAAGCAGGATTTCGCCGAGCAGGCGGGTCACGCCCTCAAGCTGTTTTTCGCTTTTTGAGACGCAGCTTACGAAATCGCAGATAAAACCGCTGACCGACAGATCGCCGATTTTGCGGACGCTGGGCTCAATCCTTGCTCCGTAAAGCTCGTCAAGAGCGGCGGACAAGGCTTCCATATCCGGCAGATTTGCGGTGCCGCGCCGCAGAACGCGCGGGATTACCGCGTTTTTTGGGGCGCTGTCAGGCATAAGCTTCTGAATAAAGCTTATGCTCATGCAGCATGTTTTGAACCTCGCAGTCTCGAGCACGCGAAGCCGGACACCCGGCAGTATTTCCGATACGACAGAATTCATACTAATCTCCGCTCCATCGCGTTATTTTTGCGCCGAATTAAGTATTCATGCTAATATTATACACACTTAGCATTATATTTACAACATGAACAATAATTGTATAATTATATTTTATTTCTCTCCCCGGAGGGGAGGAAAAACGCTTGATAAGCACGTAAGAAAAAGCAGTTTAAAAAACAAATTATATATTTACTTTTATAATTTAATATGATAAAATATTAAAGCAAAAACTTAAAGGCGGGTGCGGATATGAGCCTAAAATTCAGAGACGAGCATTCAGACGCTTTTTTCAACGCTGTGCTTGCAATCGGGGATATCGATGAATGCTCGGACTTTTTCGAGGATTTGTGCACGATTAAGGAACTCAAATCGATGATTATGAGGTTCCAGGTGGCGCGCATGCTGTCGGAGGGGAAGCTTTATACCGATATCGTCAACCAGACAGGCGCGAGCACGGCTACTATCAGCCGGGTAAACCGCTGTTTAAACTACGGGAGCGACGGATATAAAACCATACTCGAAAGGTTAAAAAAGCGTAATGGATAGCTATACCTTCCTCGCGGAATACTATGACGAGCTGACAAGCGATGTCGGGCACGCGGTATGGGCGGAATATATTTCGGAGATATTCAGAAAACATGAAACCCGCGTGGAAACAGTACTTGACCTTGCTTGCGGGACAGGGGCGCTGTCGTTTGCGCTGGCGGATATTGGCTATGACCTGATAAGCGTTGACAACTCGGGCGAGATGCTTGCCGTAGCTTATCAGAAGGCGCAGAAGCGAAACGGGAAACCCATGTTTATTCAGCAGGATATAACGGAGCTTGACCTGTACGGTACTGTTGACGCGGCGGTATGCTGTCTTGACAGCGTAAACTATCTTTTATCCGCAAGTGACTTTGAAAAAATGCTCGGCAGGCTTAAGTTCTTCGTGCGGCCGGGCGGGATTTTCATATTTGACGTAAATACCGATAAAAAATACAAAAGCATGAACGGAAATGTGTTTATCCGCGACCTGGATAACATATTCTGCGTTTGGAGCGCGGATTATAATATGATGACACGACTGTGCGAAATGAAAATCGATCTGTTTAAAAGACGCGGAGAGCTTTGGGAAAGGCAGGAGGAGAAGCATACCCAATACGCTCACGCGGACGTGGATTTACGAAAAGCACTCGAAAAAAGCGGCTTTACGCTGTCGGCGGCTTATGACGAGCTTGGGTTTTCGCCCGTAAACGATGAATCCGAGCGCGTTTTCTATGTCGCCCGAAGAAGGGAAGAATAACGGTTCAGAATGGAAAGCGATGTTATTATAAGAGGAATTACAAGCGATAACATCAAAATAACCGCGGCAAGCAGTAAAAACACGGTTGAGCGCGCCCGGGTAATTCACGGCTTGACGCCTGTAACCGCGGCGGCGTTGGGTAGGACGCTCATCGCGGCCTCAATGCTCGGGAACGCTCTTAAAAACCCCGGCAATTCTGTTACGGTCCAGATACACGGAGACGGGCCCATAGGCAAAATCGTAGCCGTTTCGGATAATGAGGGAAATGTCCGCGGGTACTGCCGGCGCCCGGCGATAGAGCTTCCGCTTAATTCGAAAAACAAGCTTGACGTGGCGGGTGCCGTGGGAAGCAGCGGATATCTCAGCGTTATAAAGGATATCGGTCTTAAGGAGCCCTATATCGGTCAGGTACCGCTGGTAAGCGGCGAAATCGCCGAGGATATTACCGCCTATCTCGCGAAAAGCGAGCAGATTCCGTCGGTCTGCGCCCTCGGTGTGCTCGTGGATAGAGACTTAAGCATAAAACACGCCGGCGGGTATATAATCGAGCTTCTTCCCGGGGCAAGCGAGGATACGATAGAAAGGCTTGAAAACGCTATAAAAGACGTACCGCCCGTAACACAGCTTCTGGATGACGGTATGGACATAAAACAAATGATGCGTGAGGTTTTAAGAGGTTTTGATATAAGGTTTTTAGACGAGACAAAGGTTTCATATAAATGCTACTGCTCAAAAGAGCGGGTGGAGCGGATGATTATCAGCCTTGGCGGAAAGGACTTGGAAGAGATAATAAGAGATGATAAGGGCGCCGAGATAACATGCCAGTTTTGCGACAAGGTTTACAGACTAACGACGGACGAAATTAAAAAGCTTGCGTCGGGCGCCAGATCGTAATACGGAATACACACCTCCGGATAAACTTCCGGGGGTGTTTTTATATTTCTCATTTATATTTAAAACAAAGCATATAATATACCGTAATACTGTATTTATTTGCCGGTTTATCGAAAAACAACATCACCTCCGAATGCGATTTCGCATACAATGTAAAGGGCGTGTTTAAAAAACGCCATATCTGATTATCGGAGGTAAACGTATATGGGCAATGATTTCGAAGAGTTGGCAAGGTCATTATTAAAGAATTGCGGCTCAAAGGGTGAGGGGGTTTCGGCGAATTTTGATAAATACGCGTCGATACTGTCGAGTCCCGAGGGCAGGAGAATAATTTCGGGCCTCACGAACGACGGCGGCAAGGCTCTGAAAAAAGCGGCAAACGACCTGAAAAAAGGGGATATGGACGCGGCAAAATCAATGCTGTCCTCCGTGATGTCCACGAAGGAAGGGTCGGAGCTGATATCAAGGGTAATTAAACAGGCAAAAAGCGACACTGATTAAGGTAAACGCGCATGACAGGGAATAATACAAGAATATCAGCCGGGGCGCGGCGGCGGATGGGAGAGAGCCATGAACGATATTGAAGATAAAATAAAAAATTTCTTATCATCGCCCGAGAGCATGGAAAAGGTTATGAGCTTCATGAAAAACATGTCCGAAAGCGGAAGCGGGGACGCTGAGCCGGTGCTAAGCGAAAGCCCGAAGACCGATGAAGAGCCCGCGGGCGCTTTCCCTGTTGTCGCGGAAAGACCGGAGGCGGAAGCCGCGAACATGTTCGGCGGGTTTGACGGATTAGACCCGAAAACCGTTTCTATGGCGGTTCAGATGATGCGGGAATACAACTGCAAAAACGACAGGCGCATACTGCTTTTAAACGCGCTGCGGCCGTATCTGAAAAACGAGGACCATTCACATATAGAGAAGGCAATGCAGATTATTAAGCTTGCCAAGGTTGCCAAAAAAGCCCTGCGGAATTTTTCGGGAGGCGATATGAATGTATAATCGCTACATATCCGGGAATAAGGAGGCGTTTGACGATTTATACTCATATGTCGAGCCGTCGGGGGGCGCCGATATAAGCTATGAGGAAAACAAACCGGTATTTAAACACGGACATGAAAAAAAACCGCTTTTTGATCTGGGCGGCTTAGGCGGTTTATTGAATATAAAAAAAATATTTAAGGGTTTAAACCTGAATGATTTCGGTATAATTCCGCTGTTGCTGCTGCTGTTTCTGATTATGGATGTAGACGACGAGGAAAAGATTATAATAATAGTGCTTGCTTTGCTTTTCGGACTCTAAGCGTTAACATTAACCCGTTGCCGGCTTTCCGTCCGGCAGCAAAAACAGGGATTTATCCTGCGGCGAAATATCAATACCTGACGCCTTTACGCTGTAAACCACGTCATCGCCGGACAATGTCTGGCCGTAAAGCAGCAGGCCGTTCTCGACAGAAACCCAATATCGCTCGCGGTAGTTTAAATCACCGTTTTCCGCTTCTACATATATGCACGGAGAACCCTCATACATAGTGTATTGAGCGTCTTTTATCCGGGCCGCGTCAAGCTCAAGTATATCCTCATACACCATTATCATCTGCGTGTCGTCGGCTGTGAAATCGCCCGCCTTCGCGCGGTAGTAGTCATTATAACCCGGGCGCCACATATACACGTAATCCCCGGCGTAAACCACATGGGTTTCGACCGAGTTTATCGAATTCATTATATCGACG
>JAAYXM010000174.1 GCA_012515925.1 Clostridiales bacterium | reverse complement strand
GATCCCGGAAAGCGATTTGTTCGGCTTGACCTTCGAGATTTTCGACTTTTCGGAATCCTCGATGGATATGGGGATAAAAACCAGGCTTGTCGAAACGCAGGGAGAAAGTATTTTTGACGCGATACGGAGTACAAGGCGGCGGCTCGCGCATAAGCTGTATTTCGGGAACTCGGAGATAATAATAATCAGCCGTGATGTCGCGGAAAACGTTGGCATAAAAAGCGTTATCGACTTTTTCCTGCGCGACGCGGAGCCGCGGGAAACAACAATTGTTTTGCTTTCAAAAGAGAAAACCGCAAGGGAGCTGCTAAACGCCGTCGGCGTAAACAGTAGCGTCGTTTCCACTGACATCAAAGACAATATATCGGAGGACAACAAGGTTGTGTCAAAAACATACAATACTCAGATATATGACCTTTTTAACACGCTGGAGTGCGAGGGTATCGATGCGGTTCTTCCGGCGTTTCGCCTCGCAAAAAACGACAAGGAGGAAGTCGCGGAATCCGACGGCGTCGCGGTATTCAAGGGGGATTACCTCGTAGGTTATCTCTCGCCGGATGAGACCAAATACCTGCTGTATATTAACGACAAGGCAAAAGGCGGAACGCTTGTGTTTAAAACAAAGGAACAGACCATTACGTTTGAAGTTGCCATGGCGAATACAAAGCGCTCATTTAAGTATGACGGTAATTTTATTACGTTTGAAATAAAACCCGTCGTGGACGTATATCTAAATGAGTCCAGCGGCATTATCGACACCTCCTCCCTTGATGAAATGCGCTCATACGCACAGGAGGGCGAAAGGTTTTTAGCCGACAACATCAGAAAGGTTTTAGATAAGGTTATCGGCGAATACGACTCGGATATATTCGGCTTCGGTAACACGATTTACAAAACCAACCCGCAGCTTTGGAGGGAAATCAAAGACAAAAAGCCAAGCTACCTCGGTTTATTGAAATTTAATATCAAGCCTAAAATAAGCATAAAAAACACGGGGTATATGAATTATTAGGAGCTTTCCCATGGAAATTGCTATAATTGCGGCAATATATATCTATACGGCGGTTTTCGATTTTGTCCCGGTTATCGAAAAAAAAGTCAAGCGCACAATCTGGGTTTATTCGGTTCTATACACTTTGAGCGTTACAATTATCGTGTTGTATCTGATCAATCCCCATACCAAGTCGATAGCGGGCTTTATGAGCGATATATATGATTACATTACGAAAAAATAGGAATGAGAGCTGAAAACCTGTGAGAAACGAGACCCTTTCAAATAACCAGATGATATCCGTATTAATACTGTTTTTATTCGGAAGCAGCGTGGCTATCGGCGTAAACACCGCGGCAGAACAGGATTCCTGGATTGTCGTAATAATTGCCTGCCTGTTCGCAATACCGTTAATGCTGCTGTATTCGAGAATAATTAAGCTCAACCCGGGCCGCGATTTTTTCGAGATGTCCACAGCGGTTTTAGGCAAGGTATTCGGAATCATTTTAAACATCCTCATGATTCTTTACGGGCTGCACCTCGGCGCGATTGTATTAAGGGATTTCTCAAGCTTCATCGAGCTTACCTCAATGCCCGAAACCCCAGAGCTTCCGCTTATTGTGGGACTTCTGATACTTACGGCATATATCGCGAAGTGCGGGCTTGAAACCCTCGGCAGCTTCTCGGTATTTACGCTGATTCTTGTTATGTTGATATTTCTGTTTACGATAGCGCTTTCATTCGAAGTATTAGATATGGAAAATTTTTATCCCGTTGACCACGGGTTTTGGTTTATGGCCGATAAAGCGACGCTGACCACCGCGTTCCCGTTCGGTGAAACTGTGCTTGTTCTCGGGATTGCGGGCGCGCTGCGCAAGCCCGTAAGGCCGTACAAAGTCTATATATGGGGAACGGCAATCGGCTTTATCGTTCTGCTTTTGGTCGTAATAAGAAACACCGCTGTTTTAGGACCGCATATAATGAGCGGCTCAAACTTCCCGTCCTACACCGCGGCGTGTATTATGAAAGCCGGCACTTTTCTCGAGAGGATTGAAAGCTCGATAACATACAACTTCCTGCTCGCCGGCACGATAAAGATTTCGATTTGCCTGTTTGCGGCGACAAAGGGCATAGCGTATTTATTCGGAATCAAGCAATACAAGCATATAGTAATG
>JAAYXM010000173.1 GCA_012515925.1 Clostridiales bacterium | reverse complement strand
ATTCCGACGCCTGATATTGCGCTTACCGAAAGGCAGGAGTGCATACTTCTTTTTGTCGGTACGGAGGAAGGGTCGGAAACATTCTCGGGACAGGCATACAGGTTTTTTGTAAATAAGCTGGAGCTCCGTGAGAGAAGCCCGTATTCGCTTGAATCCGTGACAATCAGCCTTTCCGAAACCGAGCTTATTTCGGGCGAGAGCGCGACGGCGTCGGTAACCGCTTATGCTTTAAACGGCGAGGTGCTTTCCGACGGGTATATAGTGACCTACAGTACCTCCGATATGAATGTCGCAATCATTGATTCAACAGGGGTTATCACCGCTCGTGGCAGCGGTACGACAAACATCATAGCAAAGGTTATAAAAGACGGAGTTGAGCGTAACGGTACGGCAATGCTCTCCGTAACCGATAACAGCCCGCTGCGTTCTGTTGTGCTAAGGCCGGACAGGATTCGCTTGGCTCCCGGGGAAAGCATTGATACCGAGATTATCGGTGTAAAGGAAAGCGGGTTCTGGGCGGATTTAACCGGAGCCGAAATCGAATATATAGTAACTCCCGGAGAAGACGCGTGTATTGATGTCTCGGAAACCGGGGAAATTACGGCGCTCGACCGGGTTGGGACGGCGAAGCTAAAAGCTGCCGTAACGCTTGGTGAAATGACACTTGAAACAAACGAAATATCGATAGTTGTTGAAGAGGAAAATACGGAAACGCATAAGGTATATAATTATAATTTCTGTGACGGCGCGGCAAGCGCGGATAACTGTAAAGGCAGCATAGGAGTTGAAGGAACAACTCATGCGGGAGCGCATGCATTGTGGGGCTACGCTGTAAGCGCGTATATCGCGCCGACCGAAACGCGCAACAACCAGTGGTTTTATGTAAACCTCGGGGAGTTGCCCGCCGGCGTATACGAGGGCGGCATCCAGATAAACCGTGTTGTCGTGGGCCGCGCAACAAATATAAAAACCGCGGCGTATGTAGTCACAAAGGCCGAGTTTGACGCGGAAGGCGCGTACCGCGCTATTTCCGATAAAACTCCTGTAATTATGCCGGCAAGCCTGCCCAGCGGAACCGGTTACAGCACGGTTAAATTAGCCGATTTTGAAGTGCCCGAGACAGGGGAGTGTCTAATCCTGTTTGTGGGTACCGACCCGTGGGTCGGGAAGGATCATGAGGTTAATCTGGGTGAGAGAACCTTCTTTTTAGGCATGGCAGAGATAAAGGAAAAAGCCTTAGAGCCGTTTTCTTACGCGGATTTTAAAGATAACACGATGAGAATCCCCGTCGGAAAAACCGCGATACCTGAGCTTATGCTTTATCGTTCGAACGATTGCGCGATGCCGAAGGACGGGGCGGTGATAAGTTACTCTTTAATCAACGTAAATCCCGAGGGCGCGTTTACCTTTGACGAGTCGACCGGCCGGGTAAAAGCTAATATTAAAAACGGTACGGCGGTGCTCACGGCGGATGTTACGGTCGGAGACATATCGGGATATGCGAGCGTTAATCTGATCGCGGCCGGGTTTGATAACGAAACGTACATATATGATTTCAACGGATTTGTCAACTTAAATTACGCTCGTGATGAAACGCAGCCGGAGGTTTCGCCCGACCTGTTTTTCAACGCATATAAAGCAAGATGCGGAATTGTGATGAACCCGCGAACCGCGCCGGCTGAAGATAAGGACTATCATTGGGTATATCTTAGTCTCGGGGAGCTTGATATCGGAAGATACGTAAGCAGTCTTCGCGTAACTTCCGCGTACAATAAAAACTCGGCAAGCGTATCCGCCGCGGCATATATTGTAAGCAAAGCCGAAATCGAAGAAAAAGGCGTATACGGGGCAATCGAGGGAAAAACACCGGTTAATATTCCGACGGACATGGCGTCACATACCGATTTGAGAGTTCTGGATTTGCCGGAGTTAGAGGTTTCGGAGAGGGAGGAATACCTGCTTCTGTTTACCGGTACAAACCCGGACGGAAATTCGGACACAACATCAGCTTATAGGTTTTGTGTTGACCGCCTGATGCTTACCTACATAAACCCCGATGCGTCCGAAAAAGACATGCTGGCCTCAATTGAACTCACAGCCGATACGACGGTTATGAGTTTAAGCTACGCCGGTATAATGATTAATATGACCGGTTATAACGCGTTGGGTGATGAAGTGGACATAAGCGGCGCGGCAAAAAGCTTTTCCGTAACGCCGGCCGGCGTGGTTTCCGTTGATGAGAGCGGGCTTGTAACCCCGGTTGGACTCGGCAGCGCTACGGTGACCGCCACTGTTTCGATAAATGATACAAACGTAATGGGAGCGATTAATTTTTCCGTGCGCGCGGGAAAGACCACGCCCACGTACTACACTTACGAAAAGCGGCAGAATGTAAAAGACAACGCGAAAAGATACTCATGGGCAAAATCAATGGTCGATTCGGCAACAGCCCAGGCGGATAAGTACGTTGAGAACATTGATACGATTTATAACCTTATCGTGGGTGAAGGACTTCCGAGATATTACTATGTTACCCACGGAAGTGATCCGGACAGGTTCTATTGCCAGTACTGCAAAACAAACCTTGATGCTAAATACGGCAATTACAGTTGGATAACCGACCCGCTGCGGTATCCGTTTAAAATCCAGTGTCCGAGCTGCAAACGCCGGTTCCCGTCAAATGATTTCGCGAGCTACTATAAGTTAGGGCTTAATGAACACGGCATATTTGAAGCGAATACAGCAGCAGCGGCAAATGCCGCGCTTGTTTCCGAGGGCAAGGACGGTTATCTTAAAAACGTCCTGTATCCGGAAAAGGATACGGAACTCGGCGTTACAGGCTGGGGAGTTGACGACGGGTTCGGCTATAATACGGGAGAGTTTTTAACCGGCTCAATCCCCAAAAAACACTATTATATCGCGTATTACCTGCATTTCGGGCTTTGGTACAGGCATAGCTCGAATAACGCGGCCGCTTTAATCAGCGAATCAATCGATACTCTGGCGAACGCCTACGTCTATACCGGGGACGCGAAATATGGCAGAGCAGGTGCAATACTGCTTGACCGCGTCGCGGATTTATACCCTGATTTTAACTGGTATCTCTGGAAAGGCGTACATGGCAACGAATATCGCGGTAAAATTATTGACTGTATCTGGAGTGCCGGTGTGCTCTCCCCGAAACTTGTCAAAGCGTATGACGCGTTTTTCCCGATTTATGAAGACGCGCAGCTCGGCAGATACTTAAACGACAAGGCAAAGGCTTTAAAGCTTGATAATCTAAAGGACTCGCCCGAGGCTATGCGTAAAAACGTTGAGGATAATATCCTGCGTGAGACGTTCGAGGATTGCAAGCGAGGCAGAGTTTCCGGAAACTTCGGTATGCATCAGGAGACACTGACGCTTGCGGCGGTTATCCTCGATACCGCGCCCGAGACAAAAGAGTGGATAGACTGGGTCATGCGCGCGGGGACGGCCAGAAGCACAGGCGACCCGGATATAGGCCCGGATGTCGAGGGCGGAAACGTTTTGCCGACGCTTGTAGATATAATGAGCCGCGACGGCATTGGATACGAAGGGGCGCCGGGTTATAACGGGTCGTGGATTGCGGGACTTCGGGGAGTAAACAATATTTTAGACGAATATGACGGGTACCCGGAGGCACGTCTGTTTTATAATCCGAAGTTTGTAAGAGGGATAAAATCCCCCATATACCTGATTCTCGGTGGCTATTATACCGCGACAATCGGTGATTACAACGAAACGGCGGGACGAGGGATATCGCATAGTAATTATGTTTGTATGGACGGATTAAGAAAGATCGGCGACCCGATTTTTGCGCAGTATTTATATCTATCATACGGGAATAATACAGCCGGAATACGCGGTGAAATTATGGATGCCGACCCCGAGGGTATCTCATCGGAAGTGCAGGAGGTAATCGACGAAAAAGGCCCGCTTGACTTAGAAAGCAAAATGCTTACGGGCTTTGGGTTCGCGGCTCTCAGAGACGGCAAAAAGCACCCGTCGACAAGCGGTGTGAATGCTCGCAATACAAACCGTGACTTTGCGATGTACTTCGGCGTAAGCATATACCACGGGCACATGGACGCGTTAAATCTGTATATAGACGCGTTCGGGCTTAATATGACGCCGGACCTCGGCTATCCGAACGATACGGGCACGGATCCTAACAGGTTGCAGTGGGTTAGTAGCACAATGTCCCATAACACCGTTGTGGTGGACGGGAACAACCAGATACGGCGCAGAGTTGCAGCATATCCTT
>JAAYXM010000172.1 GCA_012515925.1 Clostridiales bacterium | reverse complement strand
GCAGATAGCAAGACTCCTATGCCCGGCTTTGATAAACTGCGGTTTCGGGCTTTTATACTGCGCCGACGAAAGAATTGATATACAGGACGGATTAACGGAGAAAGCCGCAGCCGTAATTTCCGGAAACCAGCTTAACATTGTCAGAAGCAGGTTTGATATCTTTGTACTGGGCGACAGCGCCGCCTTAAACCCGGACAGCGCCGCCGCGAGCCTGGTCGTCGCGCCGGAGACCGCCGACGCCGCGATAATCAATTCGTTTAAGCCGAAAAGCGTCGTTTCTTACGGTATTTGCGGCAAAAACACCGTAACGGTTTCAAGCCTTATTGATTCAAACCTCGTTATTTCGATACAGCGCGAGATTGTTTCCCTGTCCGGCAAAAGGATAGTGGAGCAGGAGCTTAAAAGTGAAATCAAATCCGAGGACGACATTGACCCTGTGCTCGCCTGTGTCTCGGTCCTGCTTTTATTGGACGTACCGATTGAGACAATCGAAAAAAGTGATATTTTTCCCGCGGCAAGCCGGGCATATTAACGCGCCGGACAAAATATATTTAGTATTAACACCGAAGAGAAAGGGACGGTCATCCGAATGAGCCAGGCTTTGATAAACAAGCTTATACTTCGCGGGGTAATAGCGGGCGAAATAAAGTACTCACACGAATCGCACGGCGTAAAGTTCTGTACCTTTACATTAAAAACCCAACGTCTGTCGGGTGCGTATGACTATATCAACGTGCTCGCGGGCAATGACGCGTGTAAACACCTGAGTTTAAGCCGCCCCGTAGAGGTTGAAGGGGAAATACGCTCCTTTAATCAAAGGACCTCGGACGGAACCCGTCTTGTAATTTCCGCGTACGCGAAAAATCTGTATGAAGCGGAGCCGGGCGATAAAAACGCGGTTTTCCTTAGCGGCGCCGTCTGCAAAAAGCCGGTTTTCAGAAAAACCCCGCTCGGCCGCGAAATATGCGATATCATGCTTGCCGTAAACCGCAGGTACGGAAGAGCGGATTACATACCCTGCATAATATGGGGTAAAAACGCGCACCTCGCGAGCGGGCTTGATGTGGGGTCGAAAATCGGGGTTTCCGGCAGGATACAAAGCAGAAATTACATAAAAAAAATTAACGATATCGAAGAGACGCGAACGACATACGAGGTTTCGGTGTCCTCTTTCGAATATCCGGAAGATAAAAAAACAAGTGGCATAAAACCCAGTAATACTTGAAAACATAAATATTTACCTGAATATTGCGCCGTGACGGACAAATAATATTAACGGTGTAAAGCCAAGAGAAAAAAACAGGGAGTGAATATAAATGAGCGTCGTACCAAATGCTCAGGAAGCTTTAAACCGCTTTAAAATGGAGGCTGCGAACGAAGTCGGCGTTAACTTAAAGCAGGGATATAACGGCGACCTCACGTCGCGTCAGGCCGGCTCGGTTGGCGGTCAGATGGTCAAAAAGATGATTGAGAGCATGGAAAGCCAGATGGCCAAAACCGGAGGCTAAAAGTTAATATTAATTAACTGACACACCCGAAAATCCGGCGCGCGGTGATACCGTGTGCCGGATTTTAATTGTCAGGAAATACAGATTTTTCCCTGAATAACAAACTGCTCAAAGGCTGTGTTAAATCCTCGGATGCAAAATAATCCCGTGTCATGCCGTAACAAACGGAGAATATGAGTTTTCCGTACATGTCGATTATTTTGTCAAACTCAGTTTTTTCACAAATAAACATCACCGCCTTGCCTCTCATAATATATAACGATTCTGACCGCGAGTTTTCTTCAGACAGGCCGGCAAAATTTTTTTATAAAAAAAAGAGCCGAACCGGCTCCTTTTTAGAATTATCCCATTTTAAGTTCAAGCTTTTTACCGGCCAGTATATGAAAATGCAGATGGAAAACGGTTTGACCGGCGTAAGAGCCGCAATTTGACACGACCCTGAAGCCGTCTTTAAACTCATCGCCCGCCGTGACCTTTGCGATAACTTCGAATATCCGCGCCAAAACCCATGAGTTTTCACCCGTCACCTCCGCGGCGGACGCTATATGCAGCTTCGGAATAACAAGCATATGCACGGGCGTCTGCGGCGAAATATCGTGAAACACCAGAACGTTTTCATCCTCATATACCTTTTTCGAGGGTATCTCACCCGCCGCGATTTTACAGAAAATACAATCCATTTAAACCTCTCCTATCCGGTAATATTCTTAACATATTCATATACGAACCCGAGAGCCGCGCCGGCCTTTGATATATCCTTTCCGCCGGCCATGGCGGAATCCGGCCTGCCTCCTCCGCCGCCGCCCGCGATTTTTGAAACCTCACGGACGAGGTCGCCCGCCTTTATGCCGCGGCTTATCGCGTTTTTACCGCAGTTGGCCGTAAACACGAGCTTCCCGTCGTTTTCTGCTGAAAACACGACAACCGCGTTTTGCTCAATCCTGCAAAGCTCCTCGCCCATTGCTCTTAAAGTATCGGGCTCGGTATCCCTATATCCGGAGGTTACAACCTTAATTCCGCCGATATCCGCCGCGGAGCCCAAGAGCCCCGCCGCCCTGCTTTTTGCCTCATGCTCCTTAAGCTTCGCGTTTTCCTGCTTTAACGCTTTGATTTCGCTTAACGCGGAGTTTATCTTCGGCAAAAGATCTTTCGGCGAGGTCTTGACCGCCTCCGCCGCTTCCATGATAAGCTTGATGTCCCGCTCGATTTTATTCAGGATTTCGAAACCGCAGACCGCCTCAATCCTGCGCACACCCGCCGCAATCGAGGCTTCGGAGATTATTTTGAACAGCCCTGCCTTTGCCGTGTTGTCAAGATGCGTTCCGCCGCAAAGCTCTATTGAGAAATCGCCCATCCTTACGACCCGCACAGTCTCGCCGTATTTTTCCCCGAACAGCGCCATGGCGCCGAGCTTTCTCGCCTCGTCAACCGGCATTTCCGAAATATTGACATTCATGCCCGCAAGGATTTTCTCGTTTACCTGACGCTCAACCTCACTTAATTCCTCGTCCGTCAACGCGGCAAAATGCGTAAAGTCAAAACGAAAGCTGTCCGGACCCACAAGCGAGCCCGCCTGCTCCACATGCGTCCCCAATACGTTCCTGAGCGCCTTATGCAGCAAATGCGTTGACGAGTGCGCGCGGCGCACGGCGCTTCTGCGCTTTTCGTCAACCTTTACCGCCGCCTTTGAATCACACGCGACGCTTCCGGAAATAACGGAGCCGAAATGCAAAATCTTTCCATCCTTAAGCTTTTTTACATCGGAAATCTCTATAATCCCGTCAGTTGTCTCGATGCTTCCCGTATCGGCAAGCTGGCCGCCGGACTCGGCGTACATAGCCGTCCTGTCTAAAAGGACGCTCACCGAATCGCCCTTTATGGCAACCGAAACAACCTCGTTGCCGCTTATAATGGCAAGTATATTCGCTTCACACTCAAGCGTGTCATAGCCTACGAACTCGGTCTTTATGTTCTTGTCTAAATCCAGCTCGACGCTCTCCCAGCCGAAGTCTCCCAGCGCCGCCTGTGCCTTGCGCGCCCGTTCCTTTTGCTGCCCCATGAGCTCGTCAAAGCGCGCCCTGTCAAGCGTCAGCCCGTGTTCCTCCAATATCTCGGTCGTCAGGTCCACGGGGAAGCCGTAGGTGTCGTTGAGCTTGAACGCGTCGTCGCCCGAGAATACAAGGCTTCCGGTTTCCCTGTGCTTTTCGATTATCCGGTTAAGCATGGTCATACCGCTGTCTACCGTCCTGCTGAAGCTTTCTTCCTCAATCTGTATGACCTTTTTAATGAAGTCGCGTTTGTCCTCAAGCTCGGGATAGGCGCTTTTGCTCTCGTCGATAACCACATCGCAGATTTTACACAAAAACGCGTCCTCAATCCCGAGGAGCTTCCCGTGACGCGCCGCGCGCCGGAGCAGCCTTCTGAGCACATACCCGCGTCCTTCGTTTGACGGCATGACCCCGTCGCAAATCATCATCGTCGTACTTCTTATATGGTCGGTTATGATTCGAAGCGATACATCCGTCTTATCGTTTTCGCGGTAGGACGATCCCACAAGCTTCGCGGTATAGTCGAGTATGTTCTTAATTGTGTCAACCTCAAACAGCGAACCCACACCCTGCATAATGCAGGCAAGCCGCTCAAGCCCCATTCCGGTATCGATGTTTTTTTGCTTGAGCGGGGTATAGTTGTCGTTTCCGTCGTTATAGAACTGCGTGAATACGAGGTTCCAGAACTCCACGTACCTGTCGCAGTCGCAGCCCACCGCGCAGTCGGGCTTGCCGCAGCCGTATTTCTCTCCCCTGTCGAAATAAATCTCGGAGCACGGGCCACAGGGCCCGGCGCCTATCTCCCAGAAGTTATCGGCTTTTCCGAGCCTCACAATATGCGATTCATCGACACCCATTTCGTTTTTCCAGATATCATGAGCCTCATCGTCCTCCAGATAAACCGAAACGTATAACAGGCTCTCGGGGATTTCGAGCTCCTTTGTGACAAACTCCCACGCGAAGGCTATCGCCTCGCGCTTGAAATAGTCCCCGAACGAGAAGTTGCCGAGCATTTCGAAAAACGTACCGTGCCTTGACGTTTTCCCGACGCTTTCGATATCCGGGGTTCTGATGCATTTCTGGCAGGTGGTGACTCTTCTTCGGGGCGGTACCGCCTCGCCGGAAAAATAGGGCTTAAGCGGCGCCATTCCCGAGTTTATAAGTAAAAGCGAGTTGTCCCCGCGCGGAATCAGCGGGAAGCTCGGCATTTTCAAATGTCCCTGTTTTTCAAAATAATCTAAAAACTTCTGGCGTAATTCGTTTAATCCGGTATATTGCATATCTTCCTCCGTCGTTTTATTTTTCCGTCAAGCAAGGAGACGTCAAGCAAGGGGACGGTTCCTCCGCTTGCATATTTGAGCATGGTTTTAGTTGCGCCTTGAACAAGCAGAGGAACCGTCCCCTTGCTTGGAGGAACCGTCCCCTTGCTTGTTGCTTGCCCCCCTTGCTTGCCCTTGCCAGCCCTTCTTCGTTGTATTTATTGAATTATATCACATGAGAAATCCTTGTCAATCTTGAAATTTTATCCGTAATAATGTATAATTCTATGGATTTTAACAATAATTTATTACAGGGAGTGCAATCCGATGAAAAGAAAAGCGACTCTTCTTATCGCAATACTGCTGCTTGCGGCATTTATCCCGGGCTGTGAGCAGAAACAGCGTGAAATCAAAAGCTACCTGGTTACCGATAATTTCGATAATCAAAGCATAGGTATTATTAAGAATAATACCTCGCCGGAAAGAATAAAGGATGATATCGTAAACCCGAAAATCAAAAGCTATAAAGACGCTAAACAGGGTATTGACGCTCTGCGGAAGGGCAGAATCGAGGGAATGATACTCGACGCCTATGAAGCCGATTACTATGACGAGACCGAAGAGGATTTGACTCTGCTGCTCGAGAAATTCGACGAAAAGCAGCTTCTGGCCGCGATATATAATAAACCGGATATGGAACAAAACTATGTGCTTATTTTCGACGCGGCCGTTTCAAGAATGAAGGGCGACGGGACATACAACAAGCTGATGACCAAGTATTTCAAAGGCACGGCGGAGGAGGATTATACGGTCGTCCCCGAATACAAGCGCGTCGAGGGGCGAGAGCTTACAATCGGTATAGATATTACGAAAACAAAATATGTGACAAAGAACAGCGACGGCACCTACAGCGGCTTTTACATTGATTTGGCGTCCGAGGTAGCCCGCGACCACGGCGCCGAGCTCGTAATCAAGGAATACGACGATAAAAGCAAGATGATTGATGCGGTTTTAAACAATGAAATAACAATCGCGCTTTCGGATTTTACCGAAGCGGACCAGATCCCCGAGGGCGTATATTACTCTGCCCCGTACTTTGACGCCTCGCAGTATATCGTGATACTTGACCCGATGTATTACATGCAGCAGCAACAGCAAAGCGAATAGACGTCATAAAACATAACCGTTGCATTAAGTTAATAATAATTACGCCGCCTGCCGGTATGGCAGGCGGCGTGTTTTTACTTTTATTACTGAAGCTCGTCCATTGCTGCCGAAAGGTTGCCTGCCACCTCGTCCAGATCCTCGTAGCTGTGGCTGAAATTGACATATGATGTGCCGTACAGCGAAACATGATGCTTGTATGCCAGGCGGAAGAACCTTTGGAGCAAGCCCTCCGGCGCGTCCGGAAGCGCCTTTATAGCGGGACACGCGGGCGAACCCATGAGCCTGATTTTAATATTCTTTTCCTCGAACAGCTTGTTTACCTTGTTCCAGATATACTCGCCGTGGGACCTGATGTGCCCGATAACGTCATGCTCCCTGTATGTATTGATAACCGCGCGGCACGCGGCAAGGGACAACGCCTCGCCGCCAAGTGTGGACGAAATGCTGAACCCCGGCATCTCGCAGGTTTTCATTATCTCGCGTTTGCCTACATAGGCGGAAAGCGGCATGCCGTTGGCTATGCCCTTCGCATATACCGACAAATCCGGTACTACGTTAAAGTACTCCGAAACGCCGCCCATAGCTACGCGAAAGCCCGTAACTATCTCATCGAAAATCAGGAGCGCGCCGTTTCTGTTCGTAATCTCGCGCAAAAACGGATAAAACTCCGCGCCCTTGTAGAAATCCGAATAATCCGCGGAGACGATAACGGCCGCGACGTTATTGTGATAATCATTAAACAGCGCTTCAATCGTTTCCTTATCGTTCCAGCCCGCCGCGTGATAAAGCGCGCTTATCTGCGCCGGTACACCCGGAATGGTTCTTGACGTTTCGCCCGGGAGAACTCGCGCTCCGGAGGCAAGAGAGTTCAGCCAGCCGTTATAGCCTATCTGGATTATATGCTCCCTGCCCGTATACGCCCGCGCGATACGGATAGCCGCGGAGCACGCCTCACCGCCGGTTTTAAGAAACCTTGCCTGCTCCGCGCAGGGTATGACCTCGCAAAGCATCTCGCTGACTTCACATTCGAGAGTCGTGGGGTGCCCGTACGCGATACCGTTTTTTAGCTGTTCGGTAATGGCCTCGTCAACCGCGGGGAAGCAATATCCCAGCGTTATGGGACCTAAGCTGTTTCTGAAATCGATAAACTCCCGACCCTTTTCGTCCCAGACGCGGCAGCCCTTGCCTCGGACGATAACCTCCGGCTCCTCCGGAAGATAAGCGGGCTTTTTAGATGTTGTGCTCGAACCGTGCGGCATTGTATTTTTAAGCCTTTCGTTCCAGCTCAAGCTTTTGTTTATACCCATAAGAATTCCTCCAGCTCTTTTTTTGGGAAGTGAAATACTCCGTTCCCTCTTTTACATTTTACCATAAATAAAATATGTTTCAATGTATTATTTGGCAAAATAAATTATTCCGCGTCCTATTGTTTTTATATCACAATATCAGGCTGATACTTTTTAAGCTTTAACGCAATACTCTTTATTTCCGCGGCAGACAAGGCCGGCGCCTCAATCCTTTGTTCATCGCCCGGCAGGAAGTATTCCGGCTTTTTGTACCTGTTTAATACATACCTCGGGACCCGCGGCAGCTCGGCCGCGATTTCCAGAAGCGCTTTTTCGTCAAGCTCGGGGATTACGGTCGTCCTGACCTCAAACTCCGCGCCCGAGCGCGCCAGAAGCTTTATGGTATCAATAACATTCCGGGCGTCCGCGCATCCGCGGCATATACCGCGGTACATTGCCGCGGGCGCCTTATAATCCACCGCGAAGTAATCGCAGCCGTATTTTATAAGTTTTTCGACCGTCTCCGGCGACGAGCCGTTGGTATCGACCTTGACCTTATAGCCGAAGCCCTTTAAATATCTTACGAATTCCGGCAAGTCACGCATAAGAGTGGGTTCCCCGCCGCTTATTGCAACAGCGTCGAGAAACCCCTCGCGTTCGCTTAAAAAGCTGTCTATATACCCGCCTGTAAGCTTATCCCCCCCGCCTTCAAGAAGTCTGCGGTTATGGCAGAAGTAGCAGTCGAAATTGCAGCCCGGAACAAACAGCACACAGCAGACAAGCCCGGGATAATCCACAAGCGAGCTTTTTACGATTCCGGATATTGTCATGAGTTTAATATCCCTTTCGACGATTTCAGCTGGCTTTTACGACATATTTCCTGCGCAGGCGGTACTCCTCGCGTTTACCCTTGTTGAAATTCTGCACCGGGCGCAGATATCCGACAACCCTTGTCCAGACCTCGGTTTCGCTTCCGCATTCGGGACAGTTAAAATGCTCGCCGGAAAGATACCCGTGATTATTGCAGATTGAAAACGTCGGAGTGAGTGATATATAGGGCAGCTTGTATTTGTTGAACACCTTTTTGATAAGGTTCTTTGCCGCGGCGGTGTCCTTAATCTCCTCGCCGAGGTACAGATGCAGCACGGTGCCGCCTGTGTAGAGGGACTGAAGCTCGTCCTGCAGCTCGAGAGTATCGAAAATATCGTCGGTAAACCCGACCGGAAGCTGGGTCGAATTCGTATAGTACGGGATGTTTTCGCCCGCGGTGATGATGTCCGGATAGCGCTTCTTATCCTTGAGCGCGAGCCGGTAGCTTGTCCCCTCCGCGGGAGTGGCCTCGAGGTTGTAGTAATTCCCGGTTTCGTCCTGAATTTCCTTTATCGTGTCCCTCATGAAATTGAGTGTGTTAACCGAGAACCGCTGACCCTCAGGAGTAGTCAGGTCATATCCCTCACCGAGAAGGTTGAGACACGCCTCGTTCATACCCACAAGGCCGATTGTATTGAAGTGGTTAAACCAGTAAAAACCTGTTTTCTTCTTGACGTCACTCAGATATCTCGCCGAATACGGGTAAAGCCCCTTACCCGTTTGCTCCTCGATGATTTTGCGTTTGATTTCAAGGCTGTTTTTCGCGATGTGCATCTGCTGCCAGAGCCGTGTCGTAAATTCCGATTCCGATTTTGAAAGATAGGCAAGCCGCGGCAGGTTAATCGTTACGACGCCGATAGAGCCCGTTAGCGGATTCGAGCCGAACAGGCCGCCGCCGCGTTTTCTGAGCTCCGACGTGTCAAGCCGCAGCCGGCAGCACATCGATAAAGCGTCCTCCGGCGACAGGTCCGAATTAATATAATTCGAGAAATAGGGTATCCCGTATTTACATGTTATCTGCATGAATTTCTCGACGACCGGACTGTCCCAGTTGAAATCCTTCGTAACGTTAATCGTGGGGATGGGGAACGTAAACACGCGTCCCTTGGAATCTCCTTCCATCATAACGTCGCAGAACGCGAGGTTGAACAAATCCATTTCCTTCTGGAAATCGCCGTATTTTTCGGGCATGATCTCCCCGCCGATTATCACGTTCTCGTCCTTTAGCGTGCTTGGGGGAACTATGTCGAACGTGAGGTTGGAAAACGGGCATTGGAAACCCACGCGGGTCGGAACGTTAAGGCTGAAGATAAATTCCTGCAGCGCCTGCTTGACAGACGCGTAATCGATATTGTCATATCGGATAAACGGAGCGCAGTATGTATCGAACGAGGACCACGCCTGAGCGCCCGCGCTCTCACCTTGCGTTGTAAACGTAGAGTTCGCGATCTGACCCAGAAACGAGCGCAGATGCTTTGCGGGCTTGGACTCCACCTTGCCCGGCACGCCGCCGAACCCTTTTATCAGAACCTGGCGCAAATCCCAGCCCGCGCAGTACGGTCCGAAAAAGCCCAGATCATGAATATGGATATCGCCCGACAAATGCGCTTCCCTGATGTTGTCGGGGTACACCTCGTGAAGCCAGTAGTTTTTCGTAAACGATTCACGGACGTAATTGTTAAGGCCGTTGATTGATTTTTGCGTGTTCGCGTTTTCGTTTATCTGCCAGTCGCGGTCGTTTAAATACTCGGTGAACATGTTAATCGTAGCGCCGATTAACGCGTTGGATTCGCGCGCCGACCGCCTTTTTTCCCTATACAGAATATACGCCTTGGCGGTCTTCGCGTGCCCGTTCTCGATGAGTACCTTTTCGACGATATCCTGTATGCCTTCGACCTCCGCGACGCC
Source organism: Clostridiales bacterium (assembly GCA_012515925.1). Classification (GTDB taxonomy): domain Bacteria; phylum Bacillota; class Clostridia; order Oscillospirales; family JAAYXM01; genus JAAYXM01. Next base: position 1,393 of record JAAYXM010000172.1, on the reverse strand, counting down.
GTCGGGATAGTTCTTCGAGGCAATATCCACAACCTGCGAGGCAAGCTTTTCCGCGGTGGAAAAATCGTTGCCCCCTACGGCGTTCGCGGCCTTGAATATCGCGAGAATTATTTTCTCTTTCTTGAACGGCACACAGGTTTGATCCCTTTTTATTATCTTTTGCAGCATAGTTCGACCCCGCCCCCTGAACACTTTGTAATACAATATATAGAGTTTTTTAATAATAAAAAACGCAATATATATTATCTATATAATAATATCCAAATCATGTATTGTCAAGAGAATAAAGGAACATATTTTTTCGTTAACCGCGGATTTAATTGTGGTTTTGCCGTTACACCTCCCCCAAAAAGGCGGAGTAATTTCGACAATTTATTTTATGACTCGCGAGCATAATAAGAATAATTTTTTCAGGTGGCTATGGCGCGCCGGTGTCCGGGAGTAAAAAATAAAAGCATATTATGTTTACAAGAGTTTTTAAAATGTAAAATCCGCAAAGTATTTTCATGCTTTTTTACTTTACTTAACATAACCGCGATGTTATAATAACCGCGGAATATAAGAATACGGAGATGAAATAAAAATGAAAAAACTCAACACCGCGATAATCGGCTACGGGAAAAGCGGCTACGGTATCCACGGTATGTTTTACAAAAGCGAATTAAACAACATGATAGACGTAAAAGCGGTCGTGGAGCTGGATTCCGAAAGGCGCGAGGTCGCCAAAAACGACTGGGGCTGCGACGTATACGAGGATTATACCGCGATTTTTGCGCGGGACGACATTGACCTTGTCGTAAACGCGTCGTTTTCGCACATGCATTATCCGATTACCCTTGATTTGTTAAAGCACGGGTTTAACGTGCTCTGCGAAAAGCCGTTTTGCGAAACCGCGGAGCAGGCTCAGGAAATGATAGACGCGGCGCGGGAGAACAATGTAACGGTCACGGTGTTCCAGCAGTCAAGATTAGCTCCGTATTTCATAAAAATGAGAGAGGTCATCGAAAGCGGCGTGCTCGGCGATATATTTGAAATCCGCGCGTCCTTCAGCGGCTTCAGCCGCCGCTACGATTGGCAGACCGTACAGTCGTACAACGCCGGGTCAATGAGAAACACGGGTCCGCACCCGTTTGACCAGGTATTGTATCTGCTCGATATCGACGATATGCCCGAGGTGTACGCGAAGCTCGGAAATTATAACTCATACGGAGACGCGGATGACTACGTCAAGGCGATAATAACATACCCGGGCAAGCCGCTGTTCCAGATTGACATCAACCCGAGCGAATGCTACGGCGATTATATCTACAAGGTTTACGGGACGCACGGCTGCTTCAAGTGCACGGCTACAAGCTATGAATACAAGTACTATGTTCCGGAGGAGGTCCCGGAG